>CAZCRM010000069.1:0-8370 GCA_964501085.1 uncultured Methanosarcinales archaeon
GCTCTAACAAATATATACTTATTGGCTCTCATCCCCTTCAAGGGGACTTCTCGCCAAAGGAGTTAAGATAACTTGGATCACAGATAGCAGATAGATTTATGGCCTGCTTTACATTAATACTGCAAAAAACACAATCTTACAATTTTAAAGGAAAATATTGGTGATTTTACTGAAAAAGTGGATGATAGTATTATTCTTGCAGATAAAATGTAAGCAAAGAATTTGTAGAAGAACTTAAGAAGAGAAGAATAACCTTCATTGCAATAAAGAGAGGGAATATGATAAAAAGAGAAGACTTAAAAAGAAAAGTATAGAAACTCTATTTTCTCTGGTAACCTTGGACTGAGGTTTATGACTGTAAGTAGAAGAGGTTTAGCTGTTAAAATATCCGGCTTGTTTTAATATTATTATGAAATGATGGGAATTATGA
This sequence comes from uncultured Methanosarcinales archaeon, assembly GCA_964501085.1. Lineage (GTDB taxonomy): Archaea > Halobacteriota > Methanosarcinia > Methanosarcinales > Methanoperedenaceae > CAZCRM01. The sequence goes on from CAZCRM010000069.1 coordinate 431, forward strand.
CTCTCCTTCATTAGCTAAAGTGTAGGAAAGCGAAATAAATATATGTAGTCTGAATGCATATATTAAGTCTGCCTGCAGGCTTGCAGGGTTAGGAATAACGAATTAGTGCTCCTGTACAATCTAAAACCGAAAGGGTGTTGAAGGTTGTTACACCTTGTAATGAAAAGAAGTCAAGTCTTCGTTACTCTCAGGTAGTTAATGAAACAGGAGGCTATGAGGATACGAGGAGCTATGCTTTGTGTATATTATAGAGCGGAGGTATTCCAATATCCGAGTTGAAAAAGCTTGTTATTCCGGATAATACAATAATGGATGAACTCTCCATTATTGTAGAGGGGGATGTTATTATAGGAAGTTATGCAGAACTGGGTTTCGGGCTGGTTGCTAAAAGAGTAATTGCAGGAGAACATGTGAAAATAAACGGTAGCATTCTATCAGAAAGCGATGTTCGTATCGATATGTGGTCAGAGATAACAGGGGATGTAAGAACAAAGGCTGATGCATATCTTGGCGAATTTGTCAAGATTCATGGAAAACTCTCTGCTGATGGAAATCTTGATGTAGGTAATAACGTGAGTATCAGCAAAGGCTATGATGTGAAAGGATGGATCGTTGTTCGTAACCCTCTGCCTATCCTTCTGTTCATATTCTTTTATCTCATGGCGCTCCTGCATTTAGGTAAGGAAGAAGAGGTTGAAAAAGCCCTTGAAGAACTCTTCTCTGAAGACTTTAATAGCATGATGATCATACCAGATAGAACAAGAATAGACCTCTTAGCTATAAAAACTCCTACTCATGCCATAATAGGAAGTTACTGCAAACTCATAGGAAACCTTCGCGCAGAGTCACTTTCCATGGGAAACCACGTAACTCTGTTTGGTAGTGTACGCACATTGGGTAATGTTACCATAGGGAGGGGTTGCACCATACATGGAAATATTGTCTCAAAAGAAGGAGTAACAATAGGAAGAAACTGCAATATTCTTGGCAAGGTGAGGGCAAACACCATAACAATGCATGAGAGTTCAAGCATAAAAGGTGGGGTGGATGCTCCGGAGGTAATAGTAGAGCATGATAACCTTGAAGGTTTGGATAATACACAAAAAAAGCTTTACTATGGGTTTGCCCTGCTTGAGGATTATGCTTTAGCTTAATACACGGTTACGCTTTTCACCCCTTCTATCTTTGTAAGTGTGTCTATAAGCTCACCTTTTACCTTGCCTTCGGTTATTATTGTAAGCTTGGGATTCTCTGTAAGATATGGGTCATCTGATACCGCTTGACGTATAACGATGCCATGCTCAGCTACCGCTGTAGCCACATTTCCCAGTAAGCCTTTTCTTGTAGCATTATCTGGTGTGATGATTATAACGCCAAGCCCAAGATATGGTGCCACATCTTTCAGAAATGGGATGGTACGAACATTGCGAAATATCTGCACGAGTTTTGAATCCTTAAGTATGGTCTCGCACGTGGCGTCAACCACACGTCTATCCACTCCGATTTCGTTTGCTATTTGAGTATGGGCAATTTCAATGTTTCCTGATACCACCCTGCCTTCCTCATTTATCTGGAAACCCCTCTCCAAGAGCAGGCGTATTACCTTTTCCTGCGCAGGATGATTTCTGAATTTTTTTAGGATCTCGACCCACATACATAACATTATAGCAATACTTAATACAAATGTTTATTGCCTCACAAGTTTAACCAAATTTTTATGGTAATCTCTCAGTTTGACCCTTGGAAACATCCTTTATGCACATGTCCTGAAAAATATTCTCTCAACCCTTATACTGGGTGTGAGCATGCATGCATATATTGCTACACCTCTTCCTATATACCCCATGCCTTTAAGTGCAGACCAAAGAAGGACCTGCTTAAAAGGGTCAAGAAGGATATAAGGAAATTAGAGAACAAGGTTGTTGCCATGTCAAACAGTTCTGACCCGTATCCTCCGATGGAAAGGAGATACGAACTCACAAGAAGCGTGTTAAAGATACTTCAGCGCCATCAACACCCTGTGCTCATAACAACAAAATCGGATCTTGTGGTGAGGGATATTGATATTCTCAAAACAATGAAGAGTGCTGTAATGCTCACGATTACAACAACTCTACCTATATATAAAATCATAGAACCTAATGCTCCTTCTCCAAAGAAAAGAATCGATGCTGTAAAAAAGCTCTCAGAAAAAGGAATACCAGTAGGTGTGAGACTCGACCCTGTAATACCTTGTTTGAGTTATGATTTTGAAGAGGTGATTAAACATGCTTCATCTGCTGGAGCGTCCCATGTGGTGGCATCCACACTCAAGCTGAGACCTGATGCATGGAAAAGACTTAGCAACGCACTTCCTACTCTTGCTCAAAAGATAGCACCTCTGTATTTTGAGAGGGGAGAACTTCATCGCTCTTCGAGGTATCTGCCAGAGAAAATTAGAAGGGAGATGCTGAAAAGCATAAAGGATGAAGCTGAGAGGAGAGGACTAACATTTGCTGTGTGTCGTGAAGGACTTTTTAACACAGGGGTTAGCTGTGATGGGTCACATCTCATTAGTTAAGATGTTATCAGTAGGGTGTTGTGGATTTCCAGTTTCAATGAAAAAATATTTTCAAACACTTAAGCTTGTGGAGATTCAGAAGACCTTCTATAAACCCCCAAAGGTTAGCACTGCATGTAAATGGCGTGAAAACTCACCAAAAGATTTTGAATTCACAGTAAAGGCATGGCAGCTCATAACCCATCCTCCTGAAAGTCCAACATACAGAAAAGCAAAGTTGGTAAAGAGCAACAACTATGGTTTCTTTAAACCAACCAAGGAGGTGTTTGAAGCATGGGAGCGTACATGCAGTATAGCCAAAGCCCTGAATGCAAGAATAGTTGTTTTTCAAACACCTCGAAGTTTCAAGCCTGAAAAAAATAACATCACCAACTTAAGAAACTTTTTTTCATCCATCTCTGGTTTTAAGTTTGTCTGGGAACCAAGAGGAGAGTGGAAGGAAGAAGAAATAAAAACATTATGTGAGGAACTGAAGCTTATACATTGTGTTGATCCCTTTGTTTCAAGGCAATTATATGGCGATATTGCCTACTTTAGATTGCATGGGATTGGGGGTTATAATTACAGGTATAATAAAGAGGATCTGGAAAAGTTGAAGCAATTATGTAACATAGGCAAACCTGTGTATTGCCTTTTCAATAATAGCTATATGTACCAGAATGCTGTGGAGTTTGAAAAAATGTCTTTACCCTGATTTCCTTGCAGCCATAAGCGTGTGCTCCATGAGTATAGCTATAGTCATGGGACCCACGCCTCCAGGCACAGGAGATATCAGTTTTACCTTTGGTAAAACCTCATCAAAAACCACATCCCCATAAACTTTGCCATTCTCCTGTGTTATACCCACATCAAACACTATTGCGTTATGTTTCACCATATCTGCTTTTATTAACCCTTTAACTCCAGTAGCGACGATGAGAATTTCAGCCTCTTTTGTATGGGATTTGAGATCCTTTGTGTATACATGGCACACTCTCACAGTGGCGTTACGATTGAGAAGCATGATTGCAATAGGTTTTCCCACCACATTGCTGTGTCCTACCACCACCACTTCCTTGCCCTCTACATCAACATTGTAATACTCTAATGCTCTAATAATACCTTCTGAGGTGCAGGGCACAAAACCCTCTTGCCCTATTAACATTTTACCCATATTAACAGGATGAAAACCATCCACATCTTTATCTGGTGCTATATGCATCATCACCTCCTTCTCATCCATATGCTTGGGCAAGGGTAACTGAACAAGTATGCCATGTATCTCCTGCCTTTTATTCAGGGTTTCTATTAAACTGATAATCTCCTCCTGTGAGGTATTCTCAGGAAAAGCATGGTTTTCAGAGTATATACCCACACGTTTACATGCTAAATGCTTGAGCTTCACATATAGTTTTGAAGCAGGATTTTCTCCAACAATTATGGTAGCGAGACCAGGTCTCCTGCCTTTATCTACTAACTCCTGCACTCCCTGCTTTACTTTACTCTCAATCTCCTGGGCTATTTTTTTGCCATCTATAATTTTTTTATTCTCTGGATGCATAGTCATAGGGTATGGGAAAGCTTTTACATAGCTCAAGTATATTTTTTTTAACCTCTTTTATTTTATTATAATCATTTATATTGTGAAGAACCTCATGGATTGCCTGCGCAATGACTTTCATCTCCTCTTCTTTCATTCCCCTTGTAGTTGCAGCAGGCGTTCCTATGCGTATGCCACTTGTAATGAAAGGGCTTCTTGTCTCAAAGGGTATGGTATTTTTATTAACGATGATATTCGCTTCACTTAACACTTCCTCAGCCTGCTTTCCAGTAATGTTTAAAGAGGTGAGATCAACAAGCATGAGATGGTTATCCGTACCCCCAGATACTATATCATAACCCATCTTCATAAGCTCATTGGCAAGCTTTTTTGCATTTGTTACTATTTGCCTCTGGTAATCATTAAAATCCTTGCTCATAGCCTCTTTTAAAGCAACCGCTTTCGCAGCAATAACATGCATGAGAGGACCACCCTGTATACCTGGAAACACCATCTTATCAATTTGTTTGGCATACTCTGATCTGCACATAATTATTCCACCTCTTGGCCCTCTCAATGTCTTGTGTGTGGTTGTGGTAACAAAATCAGCATAGGGTACGGGATCAGAATGGATACCTGCCACCACCAGTCCAGCGATATGGGCTATATCAGCAAGCAAATAAGCATTAACCTCATCAGCAATCTCCCTGAACCGTTTGAAATCTATCTCTCTGGGGTAAGCGCTTGCCCCTGCAACAATGAGTTTGGGTTTGTGTTTTCTGGCAAGCTCTTCAAGCATATCATAGTTAAGGGTTTTTGTTTCTTTATCCACACCATAAGAAATAACGTTGAATAATTTTCCTGAAAAGTTTACAGGACTACCATGGGAAAGATGCCCTCCATGTGTTAAATCCATGCTCATTATGGTATCCCCATGCCTGAGCATGGCGAGATATACCGCCATATTTGCCTGAGAACCTGAATGAGGTTGCACGTTCACATGTTCAGCTTTAAATAATTTCTTTGCTCTCTCTATTGCAAGATCCTCTGCAATATCCACAAACTCGCAACCACCATAGTATCTCCTTCCAGGATACCCCTCTGCATACTTATTGGTCAGCACAGAGCCCTGAGCCTGAAGCACAGCTAAGCTTGTATAGTTCTCAGAAGCGATCAGGTTAAGCTTGTTACTCTGCCGTTCAATCTCTTTTCTTATTACCTGATAGATTTCAGGGTCGATGTTTTTCAGTGGCATGTTTATCCTCTAAAATTCTCACTCTTCGCCCTTCTATACGCAGTCTATTTTCCAGGAAGAGTTTCACAGCTTCAGGATAGATTTTATGTTCCTGCTCAAGTATTCGTTCTGCAAGGCTCTCTTCGGTATCGTCTTCCTTTACCTCCACACATTTCTGAAGAATTATAGGACCATTATCTATGGTTTCGTCAACAAAATGAACGGTACATCCCGCTACCTTCACGCCATGCTCCAATGCTTGTCTCTGAGCATGCAATCCAGGAAACGCTGGCAGGAGCGCAGGGTGAATGTTAAGAATCCTGTTTTTAAAAGCAGAAAGCAGGGTGTTTCCAACAATTCTCATGTATCCTGCAAGGAGTACGAGTTCTACATCATGTGCCTTCAAGATTCTCAGAATCTCTTTCTCATATAGTTGCTTTGATGCAAACTTCTTAGGATTCACAAAAATTGCTTCAATTCCATGTTTTCTTGCACGCTGGAGAGCATATGCCTTTTCCACATCGCTGATCACAACTGCTATCCTTGCTTTCAGATAACCACTTTCAATACTATCTATTATAGCCTGGAGGTTTGTACCCCTTCCTGATACCAGCACTGCTATGTTCACGGGGTGCTCTAATGCCTTCTATCCTATAATAGGTTTTGGTTTCTAAATCTATAGAACTCGATTAATAAATCGTTTGTATTTCTAATCTCTGCCTTTGCCAGCTCAACTGGACAGTTTGGTTTATGTCTATCTCCGCATTTTAAACAGGCGCTCTCAAGAGCGCGGGTGTAATCAATTATAGTTACCAAGAATCTCACCTCTTATGTTAATATAAGCTTGATATGAATAAAGCTTTTGTTTTTCATTTGAAAATAAATATAACAAAATTTTTCGATTACATATAAATTATAGTTATATAATTATTGTTTTGGGATAGCCTCATAAATCAAAAAATTATCCGAGTGAAGCGAGGCACCTTAACCTGAATAAAATTAGGCACAAATATTCAGAAAATTTATAGACGATTCAAATATTATGCTGCGCCTAATACGGTGGGAACTTAATATTATGCACTCTTGTTAATGCTTTGCTTCGCTCCGCTCAAAAGCGGGTTTTATTATAGAATACTATAATAAAAATTTATAAATATGGGTTATGCTTAGAGAATAGAGAAAAGTCTATATTAATATTGAAAGTCTATATTAATATTGAGAATCTCAAAAAAATTAAAGATAATTAGAAAGTATAGTTATATGGTCAACTGCTCCACGACTTAGGAGCTTGCAGGTGATCGCTATAGAAAAACAAAGCAATCCCCGCATTAGGCTGGTTGACAGCAGCCCAACCTCTATCTTATATATATGCCCTCAGAGCATTTAAAGGTTTACTCAATTCCTCTCCACGATTAAAATCTTCCTTGAGGTAGTTCTTATGAAGATTGCGCTTGTTGCTCCATACTTTCATCCAGTCCAAGGTGGAAGGGAACAGACAGTTATCGCTCTTGCAGAGGGATTAGCGAAGAAAGAACATTATGTGACTGTTTTCACAACAAACAGATATCCTGATGGAAGAATTATTAAAGCAAAAAATGAAAACTGGAGTTTTTCCCTTAATAGAATAAGATCAGCATATATTGCTTTCAGATTTGAGATACCGCTCAGAATCCCGAATCTCTCCTGTTACGATGTTGTGCATATAATCTCAACCGATGACATATTCACATTCTGTTTTCTGATATTTGCAAAACTTTATGGAAAGCGAGTTTTTGCAACGATTTTTACCCCATTTGCACTTCTTAAACACCCAAAAAAAATACTTCGATTTTTTCTCTGGTTTTTTGAACTTTTAACTATTATTTCAATGTACCTTGCTGATGGTGTTCAGGTGAAGAACGAGATTGATTTAAGAATTGTAAAAAAATTTACAAAAAATGCAAGAATGATACCTGATGGTATTCCAGAGTATTATTTTACCTTTAAACCATCCATTGATTTTAGAGATAAACATAAATTAAAAGGTAAAATAATTCTGTTTGTGAACAGATTCCATCCACTTAAAGGACCCCAGCTCTTAATAAAAGCACTACCTGAAATAATAAAAGAGTTTTCTGATGTTTCTCTTGTTTTAATTGGACATGACCCAGATGGATATACCAGCAAGCTAAGAGCGCTTTCAGAAAGTTTGGGGGTTCAGGAACATGTTCTGATGTTGGGTTTTGTGAGCGAGGAAGAGAAGATAGCAGCCTATGATGCTGCAGATGTTGTTGTGATTCCAAGTATTGGTGAGTTTACAGAAGGGTTCTCGATAGTTTTATCTGAGGCATGGGCACGCGGTAGAACAGTGGTAGTATCGAAGAGCAGGGCGTTGAGGGACAGAGTCAAACACCATGGCTATATCGCATGCTATAATGCGAAAAGTCTTGCCAGGGCGATTATACAGGCACTAAGGAAGCAGAAATCTCCGCCAGAGGTTCATTCATGGGATGAGGTGATAGATATGATTGAGGAGGAATATTTTATGCTTACTTAGAGAATAAAGAGGATAGAGATGATCTGGTGTATCATACTCAGAAAAGTTTATAGGGGGTTGAAACTCTATTGATTATGGTGAAACTATGAGC
>CAZCRM010000070.1:0-8048 GCA_964501085.1 uncultured Methanosarcinales archaeon
CCTCAATTCCTCTCCTCGATTAAAATCGGGAGTCTCCTTGAGGTGATTCTATGAAAATCTGTATAGTTCTATAATATATTTTTAATAAAAAAGATATATATCTAACTGGTTGACATATCTTTTTTCCAAGCACTAATGCTATGCTATTGAGCAGTATCAAAGCCATTAGTAATGGATAATTGGAAATAGCAAGGTGTAATAAACGGATGAGGGATCCTGTAAACCGAGCGATGCTTGGCACATGAATGTAAAACTAAAAATAAAAGGTATAGCCAATTCTTTATCTTTTAATGCGCCACTGTTCGCTTTGCTTATAGTTTGGTTATGCTAAAACAATTCTGTTTAATGATAACACCACTACTTCAAAGAACTTATATATGCTCAACATAATCTCATAACCCATGAGTTATGATTATAAAGAGCTGGGGTTAAAGGCAGGGCTTGAGATACATCAACAGCTTGACACAAGAGAGAAGCTGTTCTGTGGATGTCCGACCATACTTAGGGATACTAAGGATTCGAATCTTGAGTTTTTCAGATATCTTCGTCCTACTCAAAGCGAGATGGGTGGTGTTGATAGAGCTGCTCTTGAGGAAATGAAGCGTTCAAAAAGGTTTGTCTACAAAGCCTATGATACCACATGTCTTGTGGAGTATGATGAAGAACCTCCTAAGGAGTTGAATCAGGAAGCACTTGATATAGCTCTCATGATTGCCCGTATGCTGAACATGAATATCGTGGATGAAGTCTACACCATGAGGAAAATAGTGATTGATGGGTCGAATACCTCTGGCTTCCAGAGAACAGCCCTTATCGCCACCAATGGTTATATTGAATCCTCTGAAGGGAGAGTGGGGATAGAGGTTCTCTGTCTTGAGGAAGAAGCTGCACAGAAGGTTGAGGATAGAGGGGATGTGGTGGTGTACTCCTTAGATAGGTTAGGCATACCTCTGGTTGAGATAGGCACAGCCCCTGATATCACCTCTCCCAGGAATGTAAGAGAGGTGGCAGAACGGATAGGGATGATTCTTCGTTCAACAGGTAAGGTGAAGAGAGGTATAGGTACCATAAGACAGGATATCAATATCTCCATAGCAAAAGGTGCGAGAGTTGAGATAAAAGGTGTGCAGGAGCTTGCGTTGATAGAAACCATTGTGGAGAGAGAGGTTACAAGACAGGTTTCCCTTCTTGAGATAAAAGAGCAACTCAACAAAAGGAAGGCAAAGGTATCAGATGAGATCATAGATGTTACCTCAGTGTTTTCAGGTACAGGTTCAAAGATAATTTCAAAGGCACTGAAGAACGGCGTTGCTTTAGCAGTGAAGCTTGAGGGATTTGCTGGAATGGTTGGTAAGGAGATACAGCCTGGAAGACGTCTTGGAACCGAGTTCTCGGACCATGCCAAGGCTAAGGGGGTTGGAGGTATATTTCATACAGACGAACTTCCTAATTATGGGATAACAGATGAAGAGGTTAAAAAATTAAAGGAGATGATGAACGCAAAGCAAGAGGATTGCGTAGTAGTGGTGGTAGGTAATAAAGAAAAAGCAAAGCATGCTCTTGAGGCTGTGATTGCTCGTGCAAAAGAGGCTCTGAAGGGTGTTCCTGAGGAGACAAGAAGGGCATTACAGGATGGCAACACCGCCTATATGAGACCCCTTCCAGGAGCAGCACGCATGTATCCTGAAACTGATGTTCCTCCTGTTGCTATATCAGAAGAGAGGATAAAGAGCATCAAACTACCTGAGCTGATTGAGGAACGCATAGCAAGGTACATGAGAGATTATAAGTTGAATGAAGAGCTTGCTACCCAGATTGCAAGATCCCAGAACTTCATTCTTTTTGACCGCATCATGCAACAGGTTAATGAGGCAAGTCCAACCATTGTGGTTCGTACCCTTGAGGTGGAGTTGCATGAGATTGAGAAACAGGGCAAAACTGTTAGTGAAGAGCATCTTGTTCAGCTCTTCAAACTGCATGCAAAAGGTGAAGTACCCAACGAAGCAATAGGTGAGGTATTAAGAAAAGTTGCCAGCAAGCCTGAGCTTGGTGTTGAGAGGATAATAAAACAGCTTGGTATTGGAGTTGAGAATAAAGAAATAGAAGATGTAATCGACAATATCATAGCAGAGAGAATAGATTTTATCAAAGAGAGAGGTTTAAATTCGGTTAGCCCTTTGATGGGTGTGGTGATGAAGGATTTCAGAGGAAAGGTGAGTGGTAAGCTAATAAGCAGTATATTGAGAGAAAAGATTTCTAAGATTATTAACTCCTGAGGAAAATGATTTTTCCTATACTAGATAACCATATGCATCTTAACCCTAATGGAAGATGCCTCAAAGCAGTCAAGGAGTTTTCCAAGGCTGGAGGTACTCATATCGTGCTGGTTTCCTTGCCTTCTTTTTCCATGGGTATTGAGATTTCCCAGCCTAAGGATTACATTCAGGTTTTCGAAAAGGTGCTGAAGATAGCACGTTGTGCTGAGAAGTATGCAAACATAAGAGTGTTTACTGTTCTTGGTGTGCATCCTGCTGAGATCAGTAGATTACATTCAGCTATGAGCATAGAGCGATGTGTTGAGGTAATGAAGGGTGGGCTTGAGATTGCATGCAGGTATGTGGAGAAGGGTCTGGCTGTTGGATTGAAGTCAGGCAGACCTCATTACCATGTAGAGGCGAAGTTATGGCAGGCATCCAATGAAATCATGCAGTACAGTTTTGAGCTGGCAAAGGATGTAGGTTGTGCGGTACAGCTACATACAGAAAGCCTGACTCCACAAACGATAAATGAAATCGCAGATATGGCAAGAAACTCTGGTATAGCAAGCTATAAAGTAATCAAGCATTTTTCACCACCCATGATCAGGGTTTTTGAAAGTAAGGGAATCTTTCCAAGCGTTCTTGCAGGTGGAGATGCAATAAAGGTGGCTCTCTCTGAAGGAACACGATTTATGATGGAAACCGACTATATCGATGATTTAAATAAACCTGGCTCTGTGCTGGGTCCAAAGACTGTTCCAAGGAAAACAAAACAGCTAATACCGGAGTGGGGAGAGGATGTATTCTGGAAGATTCACAAGGAGAATCCTGAAAAGGTGTATGATGTTGAGATAATGGTTTAGTATTACTTCGCTTTTTATCATAGCAATAGCCTAAGGTAAAGCTTAAAACAATAGAATGCTATTCAAAGTATAATGAGCATTAGGATTGTGATTATAATAATATTATTTCTTCCTGCTGTATGCTCAGGAGCAGCCGAGAAGGTATGGCTTTCACAATCCTCTGGCTTCGTAAAACAGGGGGGTTCTCTATCTCTTGAAAACTACAGCTTGAAGGTGGAAGCATTGAGCAGTAACAAAGCTCTTATAACCGTTTATAAGGGTGTAAACAAGATAGGTAGCAGGGAGTATAACGTAAGTGAATCTGAGCAGTATGATAGTATTAGAGTAACCCTGCTCAGGATAGAAGGGGAATATGCATGGATTTCCATGAGTGAACTCAAGAATATAGATGTATGGATATTAGCAGGTAAGAAACTGTTACGATGGGGTGAGAGATACCATATTGAAAACCATACGATTGAGATAGCCACCTTTAATAGCTCAGGAGTGAACCTGAACATCTCTAACCATAATGTCACAAAAACTGACTTCTTTTCAGAAGGTGATATCAGAGATTATGATTCCCTGAGAATAGCTGTAAAAGAGATTAACATGACAGGCTTTGTAAGGTTGGAGTTTTTCACTAATAAAAAACCATTCCAAGCCAGGCTATTATCAGATAATCAGGTGTATTTTCCTGATGAAACTCCTATAGTCGAGGTGTACATATCAAGCAAGGTTGTTCAGAACGTTGTGGGTATTATTCTTGATACCATGCCTCCTGCAGTACTAAACCCAAAAGTGTTCTCAGCCTCTGGTCTTAAAGGGAGGCAGGTATATATATCAAGGATGAGCCATTTACCAGAGAACTCTACGATTACCATCAACGCAAAAATACTTAGCTTTGATTTCCATAACAACACCAGTATAACCACATTAAGCAGGAATATCACTATAACTCCAATTATAGGAGTTAAAAAGCTTGTCCCTCTGGACACAGATGAGGATAAGATACCAGTCACACTATGGTTACATAACGCTGGAGAACATAATGTATCCATAAATCTTCAGGATACCATTCCAGAGGAACTTGGTGGGAAAACCCTTAACTGGAGTGTGATGTTGGAAGCAAAAAATTCTACGAATATTAGCTATGTTATTCAACCCAGAAAGCCTGGTATATATATCCTTCCGCCTGCAATTGCACGATGGAATAATCATATATCTTTATCCAAAGAGGTGGAGATGAGAGTGCATATGCCTTATCTTCACATAACTAAGACCAAAAATAATGATGGAAACAACACCCATGTTGTGCTTGATATAAGCAATATCGGTGATAGACCTGCTTTAGTCACGGTTTTTGATGACACTAATGGGTATTTAGTAACGAATGGAAACACAACATGGTCTGGTTTGCTTGAAGCAGGGAAGAGCTTCACCCTTAGATATACATTGAAAGGTGATGCTAACCCACTACCACCTGCCAAAGCAATCTATCGGGATATGCATGGAGTGCTAAGAGAAGCTCGATCAAATCCAGTTAACGATAGCAGAGGTGGGGGAAATAACGAGGTATTATTAAATGTTCCTCCGTATATAATAATCACATCCATGATTCTATCGTTCCTTGTCATTACATCTATCATGGGTGGCATGGTATTGATAGCATATTTAGCTGCAAGGAAGGGAGGATAATGGACATTGGTTCTTTTCTTATCTTCTCAGCATATATACTTATAATTCTGATGATTTTAGTATATGTATCTCCGCTTGTATCAGCTCTGGTGATGCTTCTTATTCCTATATGCTCTGTATTGATTCTTCCTTCATCGTCTATAGAATTCCTTTCGTTGAAGCAGTTTTCCCTTGTGGAAGGAAGAGTGCCTATATATAACATTCATATTCTTCTCATGGTCTGGTCTGCCATGATAGGAATCATTGTGTATACAGAGGTGTTATCCTGGTATCTCTTGAGGGATAAGGAGATTAAATCTGAAGTTGAAGCAGAGCAATCATACACTGGCAAAATCAAGGATTTTTTAATGAAGCTTAGGATAAAATAGCTAACCCATGTTTTTCATGATGATGAGACCCCAGATTCTACCTTTCTCCTGAGGTCTAAGCCCTGATGAGATAGAGCCTGCAAAGGGTAGATAAATATATGAGAGGCAATGTTATAATGCGTTTATTCATGAAACGCAAGCGAGGGTTTGTCTACGAGCATTAGAAATCCCTATCTTGGCGAGCTATTGCTTTACTGGTGTACATCCTGTAATCTCCCAGTACTTGGGAAAATATGCGGATGTGGAGCAGCTACAAAAAAGGTAGAGATTACCCCACCAGGAGATGTGAGACCTGCTTTTCAGTATGATATCAACCTAATCAATCATATTACATTCAGAGATTTTGGTATACCACTAATCCCTAAGAATAAGCTTGTGGTGCTGAATAAGGCACCATACGAAGATAGAATGGATGAGGTGATATTCGATGGCATGGTTATGGGTTCAATGCGTTTTGAGCTTGAGAGGATGGAATGGGTGTTTCTTCCCAGGCTGGAAGGAGCTGAGCTGCTAAAAGGAGGTAAGAAATGGGTAATTGTTGATAAAGATGCGGTGGATTTTATTCTGAAAGGAGCTTCTGTGCTTGCACCTGGGGTAGAGAATGCTGATGCTTCGATTAAACAAGGGGATGAGGTGATTGTTCTTACACCCCAGAAAGAGGTTATTGCCACAGGCAGGGCGAGAATGAGTGCTGAGCAAATGCTCTCCCATAATAAAGGGATGGCTGTGAAAACCAGGTGGTATGGCAGAGTTAAATCAACTTCACCAGCAAAAGAAGGAACATGGGATGATGCTGTAACCGCAAACCTGCATATTCTAAGGCAAATGGAGAAAAAAGCTCATAGATTCATAAAAAATGTTGTGAAAACAACAAAAAAACCTGTTAGTGTGTCATATTCAGGTGGAAAAGATAGTCTTGCCACCCTGCTTCTTGTAAAAGATTGTGTTCCTGAGTTTGATATACTGTTTGCAGATACAGGACTTGAGTTTCCTGAAACCATAGAAAATGTGAAAGAAATAGCAGATAAACTCTCTCTTCCCTTAAAAACCTGCTCCTCTGGTTCATCGTTCTGGAAGGCTATTGAGGATTTCGGTCCCCCTACAGTAGAGGCAAGGTGGTGTTGCAAGGTGTGCAAGCTTGGAGCAATCACCAAGCTGATTGAGGATAACTATAAAAATGGTTGTTTGACCTTCATAGGTCAGCGTAAGTATGAAAGTGAAAACAGAGCGAGCAGTCATAGTATCTGGAAGAATCCATGGGTGGGCAACCAGATAGGCGCCTCACCTATTCAGAACTGGACAGCTTTGCATGTATGGTTGTATCTTTTCTGGAAGAAGGCAGACTACAATCCCCTTTATGAAAAGGGATTCGAGAGGATAGGATGCTGGCTCTGCCCCTCGGCAAGCATGGCAGATTTCTCACGCTTAAAAGAGCTTCATCCTGAATTAAGCAAAAGACTTGAGAAGTATCTTCTTGACTATGCAACCAAGCATGGCTTAGCTAAAGAATGGGCAACGTATGGTTTCTGGAGATTTCAGGCTCCTAAAAAGAGTCTGAAAAGGCTTGCTGAGAAGAAAGGCATAACCTTTGTCCCAAAACATAGCAAGAAGAGTCTTAGCTTTAGTATGACCTCTGGATATACACCATGCAGAGCAGGTGGCGTTACAGCAGAAGGGAGTTTTGGGACACCTCTTAATCTCTCCTTAATAGAAGAAACAGGTCTTCTTAAGGCAATAGGTAGCACAAGCTCTATGCAGGGTGTAATTATTGTACGGCGAGGAGAGGAGAATGTGCAGGTGTATGCAAGCGGTACACTTGTGGCAAGGGGTAAAAATGAGAGTAGTGTAAGAAATCTGATGGAACTTGCTGAGAAGACTGTGCGGCGTTCTCTGTTATGCAGGGGATGCGGAGTGTGTGTGGGCAAATGCGTTAACCATGCTATAAGGGTTAATGAGAGAGCATACATTAATGAAAAATGCACCCACTGTGCAAGGTGCATATACACATGTCCTGTGGTGAAGTTTGGTTAGGCTGCTACCATCTACCAGAGCGAATGATGGAGATAAGCAACCCTATACCTAAGATACCTGCAATAACAAAACCAAAGATTCCGAGCATGGGTATGCCTAAAAAGGTAGGGGGCATACCAGTCTGTATTATCAGAGAAGAACCTATGATTAATGCAGCGATTATCATGCTGAAGGAAAGCCTATTGCTTAGTATATCAAGCTCCTCGATAACTGCATCAATACCATGAGGTTCGATTTCGAGTTTTAACCTCCCCTTTTCTGTTTTTGAGAGTATATGATTGACCCTTCTGGGAAGCACTCTTGCAAGTCTTGCAATATCCCACAATGTTCTGGAAGTCTCTCTGAACATGAAAGAAACACTTGTACGTTCCTCGATCATTTTTTTAACATATGGTTCAACAAGCTCTGCAAAGTTATGCTCAGGGTCAAGCTGACGACTGATTTCATTCCTTATAGCAAGGGTTTTTGAGAGGAGCATAATATTAGAGGGAATTCTTCCCTCGCTTTTTATCACAACATCTATCACATCATGTAGAAATGCAACAAGATCCATGTACTTGATGCTCAAGCTATAATACCTGTTTATGAGTTCCTCAAGTCTGGTTCTGAGCATATGGCTCTGAGTACCTACATCCTCAATAAATCCCATCTCTTCGAGCGTTTCTATAAATAGGTCCATATCATTCTTCTGAATGGCTATCATAAGATTGACAAGATTTTCCTTCAGTACTATGTCTATAAATCCCGCCATCCCGAAATCAAGAAAGATTATTTCCCCATTCTTTGAAACCAGGATATTGCCAGGATGGGGGTCAGCATGAAAGAATCCATCCTCAAATATCATTTTTAAA
>CAZCRM010000071.1:0-8042 GCA_964501085.1 uncultured Methanosarcinales archaeon
ATGCAGTTGCCGGAAGCTTGTATGCTCTGGGTTTGGTGCGTATTTTGGCAGAATGCTCCAGATTTATGGAATATCTTTTTTGGGTCTTGAAGGGGAAAACCTCAGCAAAGCTCTGGCTTTAGTTATAGCGCTGGTGTTCATCTATATAAACTACTTGGGTGCATCTGAAACAGGGGGCATAGCTAATCTTATAGGCTTTGCAAAGGTCGCTATTCTTGCTGTTTTTATAACCTTTGGTATTTACAGAATGCATAGCCAGGAATGGCTCTCAAGCTTTGAACCGTTCCTTCCAAATGGATTCAAAGGTGTTTTCTCAGCAATGGGTCTTACTTTTATTGCTTTTGAAGGATATGAGGTGATTGCTCAGACCGCAGAAGAAATAAAAAACCCTAAAAAAAATCTGCCAAAAGCGATTTTTCTTTCATTGGCAGTGGTAATACCTATATACCTTTTGGTGGCGTTTGTTTCCATAGGTGCAATACATGCTGATATTCCCTCATGGCAGTTCTTAGGCAGATACAAGGAGCTTGGGCTGGTTGAGGCTGCAAAACAGTTCATGCCATATGGTAGTTTTTTGCTCATGATAGGTGGCATAATCTCCACGATGTCTGCTCTCAATGCCACAACCTATTCCTCAACCAGAGTATCCTTTGCAATGGGAAGGGATTTTCAGTTACCTGAGGTTTTCAAGAAGATTCATCCTGTGAAACGCACACCCTATATGGCACTGTTCATCACTGGAGGAGTGATCATTATGATGGCTTTAGGATTGCCCATAGAAGACGTGGCAAGCGCCTCAGCTATCATGTTTTTACTTCTTTTTATCCAGGTTAATCTTGCAGTCATCGTTATTAGAAAAAAATTCGGAAGAGAACTTGACTACGGATACCGCATTCCCCTGTTCCCCCTCATACCAGTGCTTGGTATCATCTCCCAGCTTCTGCTCGCTTTATATATGTTCACCTACAGCCCTGATGCATGGTATTCAGTAGTTTTATGGATAGGCATAGGTTTTGTTATTTACTTTGGTTATTCTACAGGAAAAGAAGAGATCGAGAAAGGAAAGTTGGCAAGACAGGTTTCGCCTAAGGAATATCGTGTAATCGTGGCGCTTTCCAATGTGAAGAATGTTAAACCTCTTATAAGCATAGGGGCTGGAATAGCAAGAGCACAGAGAAGCGAGGTTATTGCATTGCATGTTATAGGGATACCAAGGCAAAGTTTTCTGGAAACTGGTGACGAATTTATTAAATTCGCTCAGCCGATGTTTGATAGGGCAATCTCTGCTGGAAAGGAGTTTGGGATAGAGGTAATAAAAAAGATAGTAGTCTCCCATAACATCTCTGAGGCTATACTTGACATTGCAAGAACAGGAAAAAGCAATATAATCATTCTTGGAGGAACAGAAAAGCTGTTACGTGGTAAGATCAAACAGAGTATTCCCCAGATAGTGATGAGAAAAGCATTATGTGATGTAGGAATATTGTTCCCAAAAGATTTTAAAAATATCAAAAAAATCTTAGTACCTATAGGGTTTGGAGAGCATGAATATCGTATAAGGATTGCTCAACAGTTAATGAAGTTTTTCAGTGCTGAGATAACCCTCTATACAGTGGTGAAGGATGAAAGCTTGGTTAATTTAGCAAAAAAAATGCAGGAAAAGGCTATGAAACTGCTCGAAGGAAATATTTCTTCCCTGATAGAGACTGGTGAAAAAGAGGATGCCATTCTTAAGAAGACAAGAGATTATGACCTTGTTATATTGGGCACTTCGTCAGAGTGGATAATGCATGATGTGCTCTTTGGCTCACTACCTGACAGAATAGCCAGTAAATCAAAATGCAGTGTGTTGATTCTGAAACAGCCAGAGCAGAAAGCAGATTCTTGGGTTAAGATGATTTATGATAAGATTAGGAGATAAAGTTTTAGTCACATACGTTAATTTATTCAATGGTGATGCTATTAAACCAATACTTCAGGTAGCTCTGGATGTGTTAGAGGTAGAGCGAGCTATACAGATTGCAAAAGAGGCAATAGAGGGTGGAGCTGACTGGATCGAAGCTGGAACACCCTTAATCAAGAGCGAGGGGATGGATGCTGTAAGAAAGCTGAAAAAGGCTTTTCCTGACCATATTATTCTGGCTGATATGAAGACCATGGATACTGGAGCCATAGAGGTGGAGATGGCAGCAAAGGCAGGTGCTGATATTGTCATCATACTCGGAAGTGCTGACGATTCTACTGTGGATGAGGCTGTGAGGGCGGCAAGAAAGTATGGTGTGAAACTCATGGCTGACCTGATTTCAGTAAAGGAACAGGAAAAGAGGGCTTCTGAGCTTGTGGAGAAGGGTATAGATTATATCAATGTACATGTGGGTATTGATCAGCAGATGATGGGGGAAGACCCCTTATCAATCCTGAAAACTCTTAAGGTCAATGTGCCTGTCGCAGTGGCAGGGGGTCTTGATGCAGAGAGTGCTGCACGAGCGGTGATGGCAGGTGCAAGCATTCTAATCGTGGGAGGAAACATTATCCGTTCATCCAATGTTACAGCCTCAACAAAGGCTATACGCCAGAGCATCGATGCTCCTTCTATCACCAAGAAACCTGAGCTTTCCATGGATGAGAAAACCATAGAAATATTAAGACAGGTCTCTACACCCAACATCTCTGATGCCATGCACAGAAAAGGGGCAATGAGGAATATTCGTCCTATCTGCAGGGGATTGAAGATGGTTGGAAAGGCAGTAACCGTGCAAACCTTTGAAGGTGACTGGGCAAAGACTGTAGAGGCAATTGATATCGCAAAAGAGGGAGAGGTTATTGTAATCTATAACGGTAGCCCTTACGTAGCACCATGGGGAGAACTCGCAACATTGAGCTGCCTTAACAAGGGGATAGCAGGTGTGGTGATTGATGGTGCTGTTAGGGATGTTGATGATATAAGAAAGCTGAATTTTCCTGTTTTTGCCTCTTCGATTGTACCAAACGCAGGAGAGCCCAAGGGATTTGGGGAGATCAATGCAGAAATACAGTGCGGTGGTCAGACAGTTAGACCAGGAGATTTTATCGTTGGCGATGATAATGGTGTTGTGGTTGTACCCAAAGAACGGGGGTATGAGATAGCCAGAAGGGCGTTGGAAGTTGAGAAAAATGAGCGAAGAATCAGGGACGAGATAAGAAGAGGTAAAACTCTATCTCAAGTGCTATATCTTGAGAAATGGGAGAAGAGGTAGCTATTTAACACCCACATATACCGTAACTATACCATAGGTAAGGGTGTAGAGTTGAACATCCTTCATACCTGCGCTTTTCATGAGCTCAACAAACTCTTTTCGTGAGGGAAAACTCATGACTGAGGAAGGTAAGTAACTGTACGCTCCTCTTTTTTTTGAGATGATACCACCTATTACAGGCAACAATCTCTTAAAATAAAGATAATATATCCATCCAAAAATCCTGTTTTCTGGCTGTGAAAACTCGAGAATCACTACTCTACCACCTTTCCTCACCACCCGATGCATCTCTGAGAGAGCTTTCCTGATATTCGCAACATTTCTTATTCCAAAGGCTACAATGGCACCATTAAAGCTTTCATCCTTGAAGGAAAGGTTCTCTGCATCATTCTGTACGCAGAATATATTCTTTATTCCTTTTTCCTTTATCTTTTTTGTACACAGAAACAGCATCTCCTCACAGAAATCAGAGGCAATGGCATCGCTTTTACTGGAAACTTCGATAGCAACATCTCCAGTTCCAGAGCAGACATCAAGAATTAGTCCACGAGGCAGTTTAGAGACCGCAAACTTTCGCCAGCGTTTATCCCTGTTCATGCTCAGCAATGAGTTCAGAAAATCATAGTGGTTTGAGATGCCAGCAAACATCTTTTGAATATATTTTTTCTTCGCCTCACCCTGTTTCATAAACCACTTTTTTATACCATACTATGAGAATAGTTTGTGGTTTAATAAAAATTTATAAAAAATAAAAAATTATATTATCTATAACCCTCTAATATCTTTTTCTATGGTTCTGGTAACACTCCCTGCAGTATACAGGTCTATCTGGTTTGGGTACAAAAGGCACCTCGGTTTCCATACCACAGTCAGCACATATTGCCTTATGCATCTCTCTATGCCCAAAGCTTCTTTTCTGAAAGTGTCTCATCTATTTCCTCCGTTGTGGTTTAAATCAATCAATCCAAAAAGAGCAGAGCTACCTAAATGGACCAATTGACCAATAGCATATTAACCTGATTATCCTTAAGGGTTATGGTGGTTATGTATGCGAACTCTTCTCCCGCATTCATCCCTTTTATACATCCCGAACTCGCTGTTCTTTAAGAATCTGCCAGAGAACACAGGTCCTTCCTTGCACACTCTCAACCCATTCAAACAGCACGCCCCACATATCCCTATCCCGCACCTGATATATCTCTGAACACTGAACTGGGCTATGGAGGGGTCAACCATGTCAAGCACCTTCTTCATCATAGCTTCTGGTCCACAGCAGTACACCTGAGAATAGCTTCTCACATCATCTATAAGATCAGTCACATAACCCTGTTTTCCTTCTGAACCATCATCTGTGGCAATCTTTAATACCCCTGCATCCTCAAAACGTTGCCTGAACAATAACTCATCCTTTGTTCTAGCACCAAGAAGGGTTGTGACTTCTGATAGTCTCTCAGCCAGAGGAGCAAGAACCGCTGCCCCCACACCTCCTGCAATGATTAAGGAACTCCCTTTTTTAATATCAAAGCCATTCCCAAAGGGTCCACGAATTCCTATGGAATCACAAACATCAAGTTCAAACAAGGCAGAGGTTGCTTCTCCAACCTTCTGCACTGTAATAGCATTTTCATAGGAAAGCGCCATGGGTATCTCATCCACACCTCTCACCCATACCATGACAAACTGTCCTGGAACAAACTCAAATGAGGTATCAAGGAAAAAGGTCTTGATTGTAGGGGTCTCATCCACTATTTCAGTGATAACAGCATTTACATGCTTCATACTTCATGCGCCATCCCATGAATCTCTTTTAGACTCCATCCCTTCTCGCTGAGGAATGCTTCCATGCATGAGGAGATCTCATTGAAAATATTGATATTGTTTCCAACAGCAGAACCTATCTGCACAGCTTTGGCACCTGCCATTATAAACTCGATGGCATCCCTCCAGTTTGAAATACCCCCTACGCCAATGACAGGAATACTGAGAGCCTCATATAAATCATAGACGCATTTTATTGCTATAGGTTTAAGAGCACATCCTGAAACTCCACCAAATTTATTGCTCAGTATGGGATATCCGCTCTCGATATCAATAGCCATACCTTGTATTGTATTTATGGCCACAACAGCATCTGCTCCTCCATGCTGTGCAGCCATACCTATCTTAGTAATATCTGCTATGTTAGGAGTAAGTTTCACCCATACGGGCTTATGTGTTACGCTTTTAACAGCTTTCGTAATCTCTTCCACAAGCTCAGGCTCTGCGAGTTCAGCACCGTATCCATGTGCATGAGGACAGCTCAGATTGAGCTCAAAAGCATCAGCAGAGAGATATGCTGCAATTTCTGCAAATTCTTCAGGTGTAGCACCGAATATGCTTGCAATCACTGGTATGTCAGCCTGCTTAGCCTCTTCAATTTCATGCTGAAAGTGTTTATAGGAAGGGTTGGGCAGACCTATGGCGTTAAGATAACCACACTCAAGCTGTATCATGGTCGGGTTTGGATAGCCCTTTCTTGGCTCTATTCCTATGGATTTTGTTACCACAGCGCCAGCACCAGCTTTGGCTATTCTTTTCAATGAACTCCCTGTGCTGCCCATCACACCTGCTGCAAGCATAAGAGGGTTTCTGAGTTTCAACCCTGTTAATGTAATAGTAAGCATGCCTTTCACCAATAAATGGGCCCGACCGGATTTGAACCGGTGACCGCCCGGTTATGAGCCGGGCGCTCTAACCTGACTAAGCTACGGGCCCAACAATAAAAACGCCGCCAACAGGACTCGAACCTGTGACATCCTGGTTAACAGCCAGGCACTCTACCAACTGAGTTATGGCGGCACAACTAAAGACAGAACTAAAGCATTGTTAAAGACCTACATCAATTTAAGCCTTTTGATTATGCTTTTTCATGATAAATGAAAGATATTATATAATGCTTATGAGTACTACACCCCATGAGCAAAAAGGTAGCAGTGATAGAAGGCGATGGTGTAGGGCCTGAGCTTGTGAAGAACGCTTTAAGGGTTTTGAAAGCTGTATCTACGAAGGTTGAGTTTATAACCTGCGAGGCAGGTGTAGAATGGTGGAAAGAGCATGGTGGAGATTCGTTGATTCCTGAGCATACATGGGAGGTGCTTGAGCATACAGATGCATGTTTCAAGGGTCCTACAACCACACCTGGTGGAGCAGGTTCTCCAAAAAGTGTGGCAGTTTCTATCAGGCAGAGATTCGACCTCTATGCCAATGTACGACCGATAAAAACATTTCCCAACACCAGAAAACCCCTTGGTGATGTTGATTTTGTGTGTGTGAGAGAAGCAACAGAAGGACTCTACTTTGGTAAGGAGATAGAGTTAACAGATGATGTTTTTATTGCAATCAGAAAAATCACTAGACAAAAATGCAGAAAAATTGCGAGATATGCTTTTGAAGAAGCTCGACGTCGTGGATGGAAGAGTGTTGTTGCAATCCACAAAAGTAATATTTTAAAACAAACATGCGGGGTCTTTCTTGAAGAAATCATGAAAACTAAAAAAAATTATCCTGATATCGAGGTTGAGGAATATCATGTTGATAATATTGCCCAGCAGATAATCAAGAACCCTCACATCTTCAATCATAAGATTCTGCTCTCCACCAATCTATTCATGGATATTATAAGTGAGGAATGCTCTGCACTTGTGGGGAGTATCGGGTTGATATACTCAGCCAATATGGGAGATGATTATGCCATGTTCGAACCAGCTCATGGTTCAGCTCCAAAATATGCAGGACAGGATAAGGTAAATCCTGTTGCCACTTTACTTGCTGGAGCATGGATGCTTGACTATCTGGGCGAGAAAGAGAACTCAAAAGCTATATTTGAAGCCACGGAAAAAGTGATATCAGAGGGGAAACATGTAACCTATGATTTAGGTGGTAATGCAAAGTCAAGCGAGATGGTGGATGCCATAATCAGCAAGATTGATTAACCTGGTCAGCTTCTCCATCTGAAGGGTTAGAGCTTACTCCAACTGCATCCCTAGAGGTGTCTCAGTTGCCTCCTGAGCTGAGATTCACATCCATGCACATCCCCCAATACTATCTAGGGTTACTTTCTTTGCAATTCCTCCATAAAATTAACTAAGACCTTATATAGATATATACAATCATATTTCAACTCCAGCAGAGTGTGATTCAAAAATAACAAAAATAATCACTGAAATAACAACAATAATCAATAAAAATAGAAAAATTTAAGAATATAGTGATATAATTATTTTTCATTATTTTGAGGAGTGTTGTAGAAAAAATCAACAATGGAAGAAGGAGATAAGACAAATTTTATATAGTATAAATAACTTATTTTTATAAAACTATTGTAGTAAAAATAGTAATGCAAAACAAAATAAATATAGAGATGTTTGTAGAAAAATTCAGGATAATAAGAGTCTGATAAAGATTACACTTTGCTGGAAATCTCTATCTTTCATGAAAAGTTATCTGAACGCTTAGTTAATTTTATAGATCTATTGGAAAAATTCCAACAGCTTTCAATAGGGAGCAATGAGGAGAACGTTCAAGTCCTTTCTTGATGCTATCGCTTCTCATGGTTTGCCTGAGATGAGTTCAATCATTTTAAATATTATGTTATATGCCTGAAGCGAGCTTAACCTAGTAACTGGAGATTCTCAAGATAACCTGAAAATGTTCATATTTCCATATTTTTATAGATATGCTATTTCCATACAATATTATCTACTACTGCGCCAATTCTCTCACCTTTTTTATTCAACACATAAATAGAAACATGCACGGTATCATTAG
>CAZCRM010000072.1:0-8016 GCA_964501085.1 uncultured Methanosarcinales archaeon
GTTTCGTGGAAAGAGTTTCAAGTTTCTGTACAACCTGATGAGGGAGTTAACAAGCACCCTGAGGAAGCTCTCCAAACACATGCATACCATATTGAATCTGGGTGTTTCGTATTCTGCTCAAAGCTTCATGCACTCTTGAAACTATTTCTTGTATAGACATGTGAGGAGAAAGCTTGATTTCCTTGTCAAGCTTGGATTTTTTTTATACTCTCTATAATCAAATGCTCAAGAGCATGCGCTCTCGCTTTATCATGTTTTGCATTCTCATATTCCTCTAATAATCTATCAAGTTCCTCAAGCTCTTCATAAAGCTCTCCTTGAGTCATAACAACCTGCATATGGTCTATTAAGCATGCATAACTTCTCCTTTTTGCTATTATTCCTTCTGCTGGATTATCTGCATTATAGATATAAAGATGGGGCATGCTTCCTATCGCTATATCAGGATAGCAATTGCATGATAACCCAACCCCTTTACCAGGCAAAAACTCAAGGTTGCCATGTGTTCCAACATGCACTATAACATCAGCCTTAAAAATATTCTCTATATAGTTATAGGTTGCAAGGTATTGATGAGTTGGAGGGATATCAGGGTCATGAAGAATCTTGCACACTTGCCCATCACATCTTGCTCCATAACATCCCCTCTTTGGTTGCACGCATACTATAGCATTACCCAAGCATATGCCTGTCACCACTATGCTGTTCTCATAAACCATCGCTTCTCCTGGAGGCTCTCCCCATGCTTCTATTAATTTTTGTCTTACTTTTGAGCTTAACGTATTAAACCATGCTTCATATTCCTCTTTATTAATAAGGGCAAGAGCCCCTCCTCTCTTAACGATTTCCTCCACAGGAGTCCATCTGAACTCAGATATGGCTTTTTTTTCCATTATATGTGTTATGAGATGCTTGCCATTTTCAGGTGCTTCAACCTTATACCCTTTCTCTTTCATTCTCTTCAGAATTCTCGCAACACTCTCAAGAGAATCAAGATGTGCCGCACCTCCCACACTTGCTTCTACACCAGCACAAGGGTTGTTGTGAAGTATGAAAGCAACTTTTCTCTTCTCAACAGGTTTGTTTCTCAGCATAACCCATTTTCTGATTCTCTCAGCAACTTTACCACACCTTTCCTCTATAGCTATTCTCTCTTCTTTTGTAGAGCCTATTATGATAGGCTCTATAACTCCTTCAAACTCAGGCATGGCAATGCTCCACCCAATTTCATTATTCAACTCTCCATTTTCCCATTCCTCAATACTCTTGTATGGTGTTAAAACAGGCTCAAAAACAGGAACATTGAGTTTTTTTAAGATATTGCTGTTATTCTTTTCATCTTTACTTGCATTATCTATCAAGAAAGGAATGAGTTTAATTAAAGCCTGAATTATTGGCTTACCATCCTTAAAAAAGTAACTTTGGATAACCTCTGCCATTCCTTTTGCACCTATGCCTTCATCTCTTAAGGAATAGGAGAATGCAGGAATCACCCCTAAATCCCTTTTCTCAAGCTCTCTTATAAGAGCATTCTCTATAGCAAGATTTTTATCTATCCATGAAATTCTTGAAAACAATATGCCTATAAGAGGTTTCTCTGGTTTGCTGTACCATGCTAAGTATTGTTCTATATCTTCAAAATATTGTTTATCCGGATGGTATATCCCTTCCCAGGGTAACTCTTTTGGAGGGTTGACCTCATAATTGAGATTTAAAACTTCTTTTCCAATATATTTGATCAAATTAAGGAAGTTCTCCTCCCCACCTATTATAAAATAGGAATAGCAGTTGGCTACTATTTTGGAATTTACATTTGAGAGTAGCCAGTATGAAGGGTCATGTCCTACACATACTATTGGTTTTTTAATATTTTTTAATCTTTTTTCAATACCATCCCGGAACATATCCGAGGTTCTGCACAATAAGATAACATCAGCTTGGTTCATGTAATGCAAAGCCTCTTCCACCTTTTCAGGATGCTCTTCTAAACTTCTGGTAGAATACACCTTGAGCTCAACCCCTAATTTCTTTCCTGCTTTCAATAGCATATTAATATAGGAGCTCCACATTATGGATACGATTTTCATGCTTTCACCTCATGATATATATTAAATAATAACATAAACGTTTTACTGTGTAATACCATGTAATCTTCATTAAATAATAAGACTTATTAAGTATTATCTTTATTACCTAATTTCATACATGGTGATGAGATGAAGCTTAACACACCCTACCCTTTCTCAGCCATTGTGGGTCAGGAAAGAATGAAGAAAGCATTGTTACTTAACGCCATAAACCCGAGAATAGGTGGTGTTCTTATTAAAGGTGAGAAAGGTACTGCAAAATCCACCATAGTAAGAGCACTTGCCAATCTCCTTCCTGAAATTGAGGTTGTGGAAGATTGTGTATTTGGTTGCAACCCTCATGATAAAAACGAGATGTGTTCTTCATGTCTTGAAAAAAAAGGAAATCTTAAAACAAAGCTTAGGAGAATGAAGGTTATAGATTTGCCAGTAGGTGCTACTGAGGATAGGGTGGTAGGCACACTAGATATCGAGCATGCAATTAAAAAAGGAGAGAAAAAATTCGAGCCAGGCTTGCTTGCTCAGGCACATAGAAATATTCTTTATGTGGATGAGGTGAATCTGCTTGAAGACCATATTGTGGATGTACTGCTTGATGTGGCAGCCATGGGCATAAATATAATAGAGAGAGAAGGGGTTTCTTATGCTCATCCTTCCTCTTTTATATTAGTAGGGACGATGAATCCTGAAGAGGGTGAGCTTAGACCTCAATTGCTTGACAGGTTTGGGTTGTGTGTTCAAATCGAAGGCATAAAAGATATAGATGCAAGGATGGAAATCGTTAAGCGAAGACTTGAGTATGAATCCGACCCAGAATCTTTTTTTAAGCAATGGAGCAAAGAAGAGGAAAAGCTCAGAGAGAACATAATAATTGCAAAACAATTGCTTTCAAAGGTCAATATTGATGAGGAAATGCTTAAGCTAATAGCTAAAATATGCATAGATATGCAGGTAGATGGGCATCGTGCTGATATCACTATGATGAAAACCGCAATCACACTAGCTGCGTTTCATAAAAGAACCGAGGTTGAGGAAGAGGATGTTAAAGAAGCTGCTGAGCTTGTTTTACCTCATAGAATGCGCCGTAAGCCTTTCAGTGAGCAGAAGATTGAGAAGGAAAAAATAGAGAACACCATTAAGAAACATAAACAAGAGAAGCATACCACTGCTCAAGAATCCAACTCCAACTCCAATACCAGTAATTCTAAATCTGATGCTTCAACTGAAACCATATTTGAAATTGGCGAGCCTTTCAAGATTAATAATATATTAAATGATAAAAGAAATGATTTTATGAAACGAAAGGGTTCTGGAAAGAGAAGCAGAACAATCTCTGAAAAAGGAAGATATGTTAAGAGCAAGCTACCAGAGGGCAAGGTTAAAGATTTGGCTTTTGATGCAACGCTGAGAGCGGCAGCACCATATCAGATTCATCGAGATGGTGAGTTTGCCATTAAAATCAAAAGCATAGATTTGAGGGAGAAAATAAGGGAGAAAAAGATAGGCAATACTTTGCTTTTTGTGGTGGATGCGAGTGGTAGCATGGGTGCACAGGCAAGAATGAGCGCGGTTAAATCTGCCATACTTTCATTGCTTATAGATGCATATCAGAAAAGAGACAAAGTAGGGATGGTTGCTTTCAAAGGAAACAGTGCTGAGGTTCTATTGCCACCTACTTCAAGTGTTGAGCTTGCCAAGAAATATCTTCAAACTCTCCCAACCGGGGGAAAAACTCCTTTAGCTATGGGATTGCTCAAAAGTTATGAGATTCTGACTCAGGAGATTAAACGCAACAAAAACACACTACCCTATTTGATTTTAATATCTGATGGAAGAGCAAATGTGAGCATGGGCATTAAAAACCCCTTGGAAGAGGCAAAAGAGATAGCATCCCAGATAAAAGCCACAGGAATCAAATCTCTTGTTATAGATGTTGAGCAGGGAATCAGCCTTGGGTGTGTGGAAGCTATAGCACATGAACTTGGGTCGAATTATATTAGACTTGAGGAGCTAAATGACAAAAAAATAGTGGAGAGTGTTATGAGCATATAACTACACTATTGTTTTATGCAACACATACCCTATGACTAACATTATCAGCACATTTGGAAAACCTGCTGCTACTGAACCTTTTGTGAGCTTTCCTCCTGTGATACCCATACAGAACCCTAATAGCAATGTGCTTTTCAGCATCAGAACTCTGTAAAAATTGATATCAACATAGAATCCACTTTTGTTCATCATAGGTAGTATGTTGTTGAGCAGAAAATATTCCATAGCTATAAAGATAATATAAATTATGTAAAATATTAACTGATATGTAAATAACCTGCTATCAATTTCAGATTTCATCTCCCTTTCATTGATAAGATGGGCTGAGAGTATTGTTAAAGTATCATCGATTCTTCCTCCAGCCTTAATAGAGCCTGAGATTATAGAAATCGCTCTTTTGATTCTTTTTGATTTTGTGTTATCAGCCATTATCTTCAATGCCTGCTTAATGCTCACTCCAAGACTGAGGTTGGAAGAGAGCAGTTTTATATCCCTGCTCAAAGCTCCATAATCATTATCCTTGAGCAATATTATTGATTTCACTGGTTCCATTCCAGTTTTTATATTGAGAGTTAAATCTCTCACAAAAATCGGAAAATTGTGCTCTCTACTGTTTAACTCTTTATAATCCAAATAGGCTTTTAAGGCTGGTGGAAACATCAGCAGAAGAATTATGAAGAATATATAATCCTCTTCTGAGTATTTTCCTGAGATGAAAAGATATACTACTCCTGATAAGCATACAATGGTTACTACAATAATCTTTTTCATACTTTCATATCCTCAGGTATTATGACCTCCAAGAGTATTATGGAGATGAGGGAAACACATGGTATTATGAGATAAATCAGTGCTTCCGAGGTAGCCCTGCTCATAAACTGCATTGATTCTGTTCCAAAGGTTGTGGTAAAAAAGCTGTTCATTACCTCTACTATGGGATAGGCAATCATAAAGAGGATGGGAACAAACACAGCAAGAATGATATATATCTCTGCAAACAAACTTAGATTATCAACAAGACGATTGAGCTTGCGATAATGCTGGTTTAGATGAATCTCAGCAGTATTTCTGAGCACTGTGCCTATATCGCTCCCTGCTGCAATCATTGCTATGATATTGTTCAAGGTGCTAGAAAGCTCTTTTGATGGTGTTCTTCCTGCAGCCCTGAGCAAGGCTGTGCTGATATCTGCTCCAAAAAATTCAATCTCTCGGTATATATCATGAAACTCCTTTCTTATCTCTCCAAACGAGGATTCCTCTGAAATAAACTGAAATGCCTTTGATATGTTTATACCCACAACAACCATTATTGAGAGGTAATTGAGAGCATGGGGGATTTCTTTGCTGATCTCAGATGCACGATTCGAAACCTTCCAGAACGGGTATAAGAGGAAGAGTACTATATATATAGGTAAAAGGAGCAATAGCAGAAGGTTATGCATTATGAGATAGAGTATAACCATGGCTATTATAAGAAACACAAGCCCCACCACCCCTATGGATATGTATTGTCCAGAGGTTATACCTATTCTTGCCTGCTGTATGGGTTTGTCGAGAAAGGTCTTTCTTTTATCTATGGGCTTACCCACTACCTTGTAGATAATTCGCATAATACTCTGAAATAACCTCTGTTATATCCGCGTTGTTTTTAGCCATTTTTCTCAGCAATGAAGCTTTTTGTTTCATCTCCTCCTCAATCTCTTCTTTATCTACTCCTCTTCTCTTGGCGATTGTGGCTATCTGATGACTCTCCCACCCTAACCCAAGCTTTCTGGCTGTGGATTCAAGCTTACTTGCTTTATTATCAAATCCTGTAGCTGGGTTCCATTCAAAAACAGTTTTGAGCTCTACTTCATTCCCGTGCTTTATAACTTCTGTTATTGCTTTTGTACGGCGTTGAATCGAGCCTTTATAGTTTATGGTAATTTGGTGGCATAAACATCCAATACTTGTGATGAGAGAGAGCGGGATATTCATGGGTGGTGAGGTTAATCTATCTATAACTCCTTCAGCACTTGAGGCATGCATGGTTGAAAGTCCAAGCTGTCCTGTGGAAATTGCCTGAAACAGCACTTTTGCCTCTTCTCCTCGAATCTCCCCTACAATAAGATAGTCCGGTCTCTGTCTCAATGATGCCTTGAGCAGTTCAAACATGGTTATCTCACCCCCTTCTCCACTAAATGAAGAGCGGGTTACCAACTGAATCCAGTTTTTATGGGGCAATGAAATCTCTGGTGTGTCCTCTATGCTCACAATCTTCATTTCGGGTGGGATGAACAAAGAAAAAGCGTTCAATAATGTGGTTTTTCCAGAACCGGTTTCTCCAAAAACCATTATAGAGGATTTGTGTTCTATCAATACCCAGAGATATGCCAGCATTTCAGGAGATATGGTTCCATGCTGTATAAGCTGTACAGGAGTTATAACACTTGTTTTAAATTTTCGTATTGTGAAGGTTGAGCCTTTTGGTGTGATTTCTCTGCTATAGGTTATGTTTACGCG
The DNA here is from genome assembly GCA_964501085.1 of uncultured Methanosarcinales archaeon. Classification (GTDB taxonomy): domain Archaea; phylum Halobacteriota; class Methanosarcinia; order Methanosarcinales; family Methanoperedenaceae; genus CAZCRM01. The sequence continues at coordinate 6,642 of CAZCRM010000072.1, forward strand.
ATTGCCGTCTGGCATACCAGCATCCAGTATTGGTTTTGCCACAGATATTGATTTGCCAGAACGCAAGGCAAGTCTTGCAACAAAATTGTCCAGCATGTTTTCATCATTAAAGCTGAGATTGGTTTTTATCGACCCGAAATATCTGTGCAGTACATAGATTGGAACTCCAACTCCATTACAGCTTATATCTTCAATATGCACGTCCTTTATAAGCGGGTCTATCATGCCATAACCTGTGAAATCCCTCAATAAATAATAGATAATGCGCTCCTTAGAATATGGGGGAATTTCTATTGCAAGTTTGTCCATCAGCTCAAGAATCGCTCTCTCAAGCTGGGATTCATGCGTAACTGTTCTGAGCATTCTGTCTCTAATGCTCTGAATAAGCTCATGTTCTTCATGGGTTAGTATAGGCTCAATTACTCTATAGAGAGGGGGATGCCTGGTTATGCTGGCATAACAGTACTTATCAAGTCTATACTCAATGCTTCTGCTTCCATTAAATCTCACCTTATTGCATTCAGGAAGATGGGAAATCTGTTTGAGCCAGGTATCTTCATCAACAACCTTGTTCTGTTCGGGTTTATGTCTGAGTATCCTGTTTATGATATAATGCTTCACTTTCTCCATTCTTCATCCCACATCTCTATTTTCTTGATGTTTAGATTTACCTTGGTTATGTTGAAGTAGCATCTCTTGCGGTTATATTCCTGATGAATACAAACTGTAAAGTTACCAGTGTAGCTTGTGTATTTATTATGGCTATAAAATCTGATTCTATGATAGCCTGGTTGAGGGATGAAATCATACTGTATGTCTGAGAGCGATATGTTCAAATCATGGTTACTTTGCTTTACAAAAGGTGTGTAGCTTATTGATGGTTGAGGAAATTTATCATTGGCATAATATAATACTGGAGCATTGAGATATATATGGGTGGAGTTAAAAGTGGAGTTTAGATATACCTCCACAATCTTGTTTTCTTTGCTGATGTATCCATTGTAAAGCCTGTATTCCATGCTACCTTGTTCTGCATTTATGTGCATATCCAGTTCATGCAGTATATTTCTTGCTTTTTGTAGCTCTATAGCTTGCAATGTTTTGCTCAGCAATGGAATGGTAAAAGAGATGGCAGAGGAGAGCATTGTCAAAAAAATAAGCATGAGTATGGTTGCAGAGATTATATTACTCGTGGCGTTTTCATTCAACATTAAACCTGATGATTCGATATGCATCAACCCCTTGATCATTGGTGATATAAAGCTTTAAATCAGCATTAAGTGGTAAGTGTGTGTGGTTTATTAGTATATACACATACCCTTTCCCATACCCTCCTTGTGAGATATTGCCTATCGTATAGGTAGGGTTGTGGAGT
>CAZCRM010000073.1:0-7903 GCA_964501085.1 uncultured Methanosarcinales archaeon
CTGATCTTGAGCTCTCAGAAATCATGGAATTTGATAATCACTTCTATGCAGAGGTGAAAGAGAAAAGCACAGGCATACATGCTTTCGAGCTTATTATCAACAAATATACAGGTGAAATAAGCCCTGAGATGGGTCCCAATATGATGTGGAATACCAAATATGGGCATATGAGCTTAGGCACTTCTGAAGCTCAAATAACCAAGGAGCAGGCTCTTACCATAGCACAGGCATATCTTGACAGAGCATTACCAGGAACAAAAGCTGAAGATGCACATGCCTTCTATGGTTACTATACCATTCATGTCTTAAAGGATGGCAATATCTATGGAATGCTCAGTGTTAACAGTAACACAGGCGAGGTGTGGTATCATAACTGGCATGGAAAATTCATAAAAATGATAGAAGTGGAATAATTTCAAAAATGTTTGAGCGAAGCGAAAAAGCGATATAAGGTGCAAGGCTTCGCTCGGTTTTTGTTCTGATGATTTTTTCTTAGATTTGAATCTACCAACAATGAGATTAGAAGTAATACTACGTAATTTTAATAAGATTTATTAAGTATAGAATTAGAAACTTTAGTATGGAATTAAACAAGATTGAAAAGATTCTGAAGAAAGAGCCTGAGGAGGCGGTTGAGGAATTATTAAAACAGGTTGAAGAGGTGTATGGAGAGATACCATACATACTCAATTTTATGAAACAATCCCCAGAGCTACTGGTTACCAAGATTCTTTATGATAACTCCATCATCAGAGAATTCAAACGGCTGGATGCGAAAACAGTAGAGCTCATATCCATTGGAGTATCTGCTGCGCTCAGGTGTCAACATTGCTTAAGAATGCATATCAGGGTTGCCCAACGTCTTGGAATACCAAAAGAGGAGATCTTTGATGCCATACTGATTGCGGGCTCATTATCCAATGCTGCGGTGCTTGCAGAGGGCACAAGAGCCATGGATTCTGAACTTAAGCTCTCAGAAAAAAAGGAATGCAAGGTATGCGGACTACCTGAAGAGAAATAGCTCTGCATTTCATCTCCAAAACAAATCTTGTAAAGGCGATAAGCAGGTCACAATCCTTTCTTTAATTTAATTGTTAAATTCTGTCTGACATCAGGCTTTTTTCAACCCTGTCTTTCACATTCTTTTCCCATAGCTCAAAGAAAGGTATTGCTCTTCCACCTATCTTTTTTCTAGTGTACAGGATCAGTCCACCTCTCTCAAGGTATTGATCATACAACTTTTCGAACTGCTTCCTTTGCTCATCATTCAGTTCAATGAAAGTGAGCTTTCCAGAGAGGTGATTTATAGCTATCATTACATTTACCTCTCTCACCCTTTTCAGTTTTAACCCCTCTCCTTTTTCTATGTACACACTTCTTTTCAATTCAGGCGACCAGCCCACGGTTTTGCGCTCGAACTCGATGAATGTTATGGGCACATACTCCCCCTCCTCTGGTTTTGAGTACTGTTTGGTAAGATGCCTTGCTTTGTATTGTTTGAGGTTGAGGTCTTTATTACCTGCCATGAAATCTACTTTAGGTTGTTATTGTATAAGGCTATTGGAGCAAAAACTTAAACCATATAACTCATAAAAATAAGCCTATGAACCAGCTTGTGGAACGTGCCAGAGCACAACTCATGATGATAGAGCAGATATATGCTCTAAAAATCAAGAACCTTGAAGAGGTTGCCAGACTCATCGCTGAAAAGGTGGACAATGAGAGACAGGTTTTGATGATATGCAGTTCCCTCAACTCATGGGTACTGCTCAACAGGAAATATGGGGAGGTTGTTGTACCGGATAATGTTCTTGAGCGTCTCTTTAGTATTGTAGAGTGGCAGAAGAGACATGCATGAAGTCATCTCTTTATTTTAATGCTTAAGCTCTTCCAATCCTGATCTACGCCTTTAAGTGACTCTATAGAGCCTTTAATCATCCCGTACATAATCTTCTTTACAAAATCATTCATGGGAATGCTTTCCCCATCCACCTCAATAATGATATCTACGCTCATGGTTGTTTGGAAATAATATCTGTGACTATCAGAACACCCACCATGACTATAACAATCACAGCAATCACCAGAAATATTGTAAGTAAAACATTCATGTTGTTCTGCTCTTTGGTTTGATTTAGCATGATTTGCTCTGTCATCTTAGGGGTAGGCGCTGGTGCTGTTGATGTTATTGATATTGATGTTATTGATGTTGTGGGTGTTACAGTAGGAGTAACTGCAACCTTCTGATTCTCTAGGTGCTTCAGATATGCTATCTTAAAGATTTTGTCTCCATTCATAGTTATCTCTTCGTAGAGTATCTTGTCACCATCAGGACTCCATCTTGGACTTCTCTGCCTATAACCATCTAAGATAAGCGTCTTACCTGTGCCATCAGGTTTAATGAAAAAGATTTTTTCAGCACTTGAGTTGGCATAGGAAACAAACAGTATACCTCTCTTTCCCCAGTCCGGGTCGTATTTTTTGTTTTTATCAAAGGTTATCTGTCTTTTGTTTCCAGTAGCATTGACTATGAAAAGCTGTTGGTTATACTTGCTATCATAGGATATATAAACCATGGAGTTTCCATCAGGACTCCAGTCTGGACTCCATTGTCTGAAATCGTCCTGAATAACCTGTCTTTTTCCGCTTCCGTTAATATAAACTTCAAATATCTTCTCATTTGCATTCTTATCATAAGAAGTAAAAAGTATCTTTTCATTCTTGCTGTTCCATGAGATACCTCCAACACCATCATTCCATGGCGCCCTTCCCTGCCTTATATTCTCATCAAGCAGTTTCTTCTTTCCTGTACCATTGGGCTGGATGATGAACATTTTTTCCAGTCCATCAGTATCATAAGAAATATAAACAATACCTTCGCTTGTCCACTCCACCCCCCATTTCTTGTTGGCATCGTTTGTGACCTGCCTTTTTCCAGTTCCATTGATGTTAATAACAAATATCTGCTGATTCCTGTTGTTATCATAGGTAACGTAGGCTATAGAGTTTCCATCAGGACTCCATGCAGGACTCCACATGTCTGTATCATGAGTATCTATAGTCAAGGTTTTTTCTATAACCACATTCCCTGCTGCTGCAGGAAGTACAAACAATAATAACGTAACCAAACATATTATTTTCATAACTCAATCCCAAGAGCTCTGTTGGTTTTATTTATGGACTTGATGCCTTCCTCTTCAAGTTCCATCATCGCCCTTATAGCGTCTACATTCTCAGGCACAACATCAGCTTCCTGGTGTATTGCCTGGAAAAAGTGAAGCTCTTTGTTATTTATGGAGATAGAGTCCTCCCATACCACGTTCTCCCACATATCTCCCCTAGGTCTTCCCAGATCCTTGGCTAATTCCATTGCCTGTGCTGTGGATTTAATCCCATCATTAGTGTTCACAAGTCTTATACGGGGTCTTCCTCCAAATAGCTTAATAATCTCCTCCTTGCTACATTCCTCTTTTAACTCAATATTCAGGGCATGAAGATGCATGAGAGTGGTGGAGGCTTTAACAGCAACTGTTGTTATATCTATGTCTTTAAGAACAAAATTCACATCACGACCATGATGGGAAGGAAGTTTAACAGGGTCAGGGACAAGGGCATTGATAGGACCTTTCTTGATATCTCCTGGGTCTGTGGCTCTTCTCATAAGGGTTACCCTGGCTTTCTTGACCCCATAAGCATTATCAAGAGCATACAACACCCTTATGATACCAGTGGTATTGCATGATACCACCCTTACAAAATCCCTACCAATGGCTTCATGGTAGTTTGCCTCTGAATTGAACGAAAAACCTGCAAGCTCATGCTCCTCTCCCCCTTGCCATATCGCTTTGATGCCATGTTTTTCATAGAGCTTTTTATACTGCTCACCCACCCCACCTGGGGTTGCATCAACAACGATATCAGCTTTATTTAACAGTTCATCAAGGGTACCCTCAACCTCTATTCCTGCTTTTCTGAAAGCTTCAAGGTTATTCTCTGAAGCAGCATAGAGTGCATACCCTTTCTTCTGTGCTATTCTGGCTTCAAAACTTGGTCTTGTCTTCACAACCCCTATGATTTTCATATCATCCTGTGCTGTCACTGCATCCGCAACCCTTTTACCAATTGTTCCATAACCATTGATGGCAACCTTTATCATTGCAATTCACCCTTATTCTACTATAGCTTGCTTTTTTGTGAGATCAACCTCTTTTATTCTGCCCGAAACCGTCTTGACATCTCCAAGAATACTCTTGAGTTTTACTGAATTCTGGTCTGAAAACAGAGATACGACATCCTCCATTATAACATTTCCTCTAAAAACCACCTTTAGTTCGCACATGATAGCTAATCTTGGTGCTATTAATATTTATTTGTATCTATCAACTACGCATATGCTGTCTTTTTATCTCACTGCTGAGGGATTTAAGCACCATATCCCTTATCCTGTTCGCTTCCTGACTTGTTCTTATTCTGGGTCTTGGCAGATCAACATCAAAAATGTTTTTCACAGTACCTGGTCTGGCTGACATGACAATGATTCTATCCGCTAAATACACCGCTTCATCCACGCTATGGGTAACAAAAAGGGCACTTATATGCTCCTTTTCCCATATTCTCAAAAGTTCTCCCTGCATGAAGTTTCGTGTTTGAGCATCCAGAGCACCGAAAGGTTCGTCCATCAAAAGCAGTTTGGGATTGTTTGCATAGGCTCTTGCTATCCCCACCCTCTGCTTCATACCGCCAGAGAGTTCATGAGGATAATGGTTCTCAAATCCGCTTAACCCTACTAATTCAATGTAATAAGAAGAGATTTCCCTTCTTTTTTCTTTTGGTAGTCCTTGAACCTCTAGCCCAAACTCAATATTACCTCTTACAGTCCTCCACGGAAACAGAGCATATTCTTGAAACACAAAACCACATTCCTTATTCACCCCCTCTATCCTCTTTCCATCAAGGTATATCTCTCCATGCGTAGGAGTCTCAAGTCCTGCTGCCAGACGAAGTATGGTGGTTTTTCCGCATCCGCTTGGACCTAACAGGCAGACAAATTCACCTTCATTAACCTCAAGATTCACATCAGAAACCACAAGCATGCTATTGAACTCCTTGGATACGTTTTTTAATACTAATCTGCCCATTTTATGAACCTCTTCTGAAACAGAAGCACGCTGATATTCATAACGTAACCTACAACACCTATCACGATCATGCCAGCCACCATCTCAGCATACCTTCCTAAATCCCCCATATTCCATATATAATACCCAAGACCAACAGGACTTCGTATCACCATCTCAGCAGCAACAATTGCCATCCATCCCACACCCAGCCCGATTCTAAGCCCTGCTATTATTGAAGGAAGAGCAGAGGGCAGAATCACCTTGGTGATTATCTGTGCTTCAGACGCACCCAGGGTTTTTGCAGCATCGATAAGGCGCTGGTCAGTGGATTTCACACCATGAATGGTGTTAAGAATTATGGGAAATACCATACCAATAAAAACAATGAAGATAGAACCTCCTGATACGAGGATGAATATGGCAAGAGGAATCCATGCCATTGGTGGCATGTTGCGTACGATTTCAATGATTGGGTTGAGGATGCTTTCGATAAACTTTGAGTAACCGATACCTAACCCCACAGGAACTCCGATGATAAAGGATACCACACCTCCCTGAACAACACGCCACAGACTTGCTTTGACATGCAGCAAAATTCCATAGGTAACTCCAGGACCATATGTTCTGGTGAACATGGAATTAACAAGAGCATGCCATGTCTCAACAGGTGTTGGAATATCCTTCAGGCGCATGAAAGGAATGTTGAAGATATTCTCTCTGGCAAAAATAACTAATAGATACCATAGTAAAACAAAACCGAGGAGGGATAAAAAGTTAAGGAGAAATGCTTTTCTCTCTGAAATCATCAATAACTGACCTTGACCCCTTCTTTATCTGCAGCCATGAGGAAGAGCACATGCTGGATTGTTCCTGGTCCTGGATAACCCACGGTTTTGCCTCTCAGATCCTTCAACGAATTGATGTCATTTGCTACTACTATGGTGGAGCCTTCATTGTTCATGCCAGCTATCACCTCTACCCTAGCATCATCGAGAGTGAAATCATTGCTGTTTATCCTGTGGATGATGACAGGAGGTATTCCAAGGCTTCCTATATCCACCTTGTCTGCTTTGAAACCCTTCTGCATCTCGAATGCTCCATTCTGGAAAGGAGCTCCTTCCGCAACGCTAATATTTATTCCCACCTCCTTATACCACCCCTTTTTCCATGCTATATAGAAGGGAAGCTCATGTATATCGTGAACAAGGTAACCATATCGAATTCTCACGGGTTTCTCAAGGGCAACCTTGCTGAGATTGGCATCTTTGTTCTTAAGAGCCCATTCAATATAGGTGGTGTTTATGAGAGAGGTGGCATAGTCCTTGGCATCCTTGTATCCTGACTGTTTCCATTTAACAGGGTCGAAAATACCAAACTCCTGGATACGTCTGATAAAGGTCTCTGTTCCTTGCATGTTGGGGGCGTACACATACTCAACATTTGCAAGGCTCAGGTTTGCAGCCTCTCTATCCCTTATCCCTCCAAATTCCATTGTGAAGTTTATTAACTCTTCATGATAAGGGGAATCACCTCTCTTGGCATTGTTAATGTATTCTACAGCTTTTAGCTGAACAAGAGCAACTCTTTTGAGGATTTCATCTGCATTTTTTGTGTTCTTGTACCAGTTATAATCATATGCAACAACACAACAAGGATGCTGCTTCCAAATCTCTCCAGAGTATAACAAAGCTTTTCCATACCCTTTGGATATGGCAATAGAAGGCCATGGCTCCCAGCCTATGAACCCTGCGATTTCGCCTGTACCAAGTCGCTGGACCATATCCTGTCCGCTCATTCTCACAAGATGTATCGGCTGTTCTTCCATTGGTTGTTTTTCTCTGCCAACACACCCTGTTAGTACGATTATCAAAAGAATAATTAGCAAGATTTTCAATACCTTCATTACGTTCCTCTTTCTTCTCCCACACACTTAAATTTTCTTATTGGTGCGCTTTAAATGATAAGAAGAAATATTTTTCTTCAATATTTTAACTAATGCGGGCGAGGGTCCTCTTCCGAAAGGGAATGAATGAGAGCCCGTAAGTTATTTATAGTTATTTGTAGTAAAAAGTAGTAATGGTAAAATATACAATTACAGTGGATGAAGAACTTTGGAAAGAATTCAAGAAAACAATCACGAAGGATAAAACGATCAACGATGCAATAGTTGAGCTTATTAGACAAAAGGTAGAGGAGCACGATGCTTAGCTACAAGTTCCACATATATCCATCCAAAACTGTCCAAGCTAAGCTTCAAGAACAGCTTGAGCTATGCAGATGGTTATATAATATTTTGTATATATTACCAATAAGAATAATATACGAGGTATTGTGGATATACCGAGGTTGTTCAAAATCGGGCTTCGAGGCGTATAGTTTGGAGATGATAAAATGGCAAACTTAATCATTGTAAAAAGCAGAAAAGAAACAAAAAATCTAAATGAACAAGAAGTTCATCCTGAAGACTTTAGCGATGGAAAGTGTCAAAAATAAACCATCAAAAAGGAGGGAAACTATATGGAGGTCGTAAAGATACTTAAAAAAAAGAAAATTTGGACTGGGAATATGATGAAGATGCAGATGTCTTGTATATAAGTGTAATAAAGCCTCAGAAGGCGATAGGAATAGATGTTGGTGAGGGAATCATTGTTCGCTACAGAGAAGATACTAATGAAATAGTGGGATTGACTGTAATTGGTTTTAAAGAAAGATTTTTGAAGGCGATCAAATGAAAGAAGTAAAGGACAAATGTCTAACTGAAGATTTCCTACTCATAAGAAGAA
>CAZCRM010000074.1:0-7869 GCA_964501085.1 uncultured Methanosarcinales archaeon
CAGACAATCTCTTACATAGCTCTAACAAATATATACTTATCGGCTCTCATCCCCTTCAAGGGGACTTCCCGCCGACAGAGTTAAATCCATACCCTCCTATCGGCTCCATAACATACCTTCTTACAGGCTCCATTTCAACATAATGCCATTCTGAATCCTTATTGTAAGCAACTATTGCCTTATAAATCCCGCTCTCTTTATCCTGAACCATTGCTCTGACATCAATGCTATTGTTGTGCTTTATGTTCTCAACCTTCTTTATCTCTGGCTTTTCAGAATCTTCAAACTTTATTATTGCATGCTTGGCTCTATCATATGAAAAAACAGCATAAATATTGCCATAAGCAGCGCTTACCTTTGGCATGTAATTCTCCTCACCTGCATACTCATACTCGTAAAGTTTGTTTGTGCCTCTCCACAGGAGATAGATTTTTCCATAATGCAGTGATACAACTGGCAGGATAACCACCTTCTTAGTAACAACAGGTGTTCCAGCATCTTCATTCTCCTTTATCGCAATTTCGACAATCTTTCTTGCAATAAGAGGTCTTGCAAGGGCTGTTCCAAGAACATAACCCTCATAATCTCCATTTGCCTTAATGAGCATGAACAACATGTCAACAAACTCATTAACCGCATCAATTGTGTAATGCCTGTCAGCATACCTCCTTCCCCTTTCCTCGGCTTTTCTCAATTCCTCTTCAGGCTGTCCCACATTGACAGTGACCGTGACTACCTCCCTGAATCCGTATCTTTCTTTTAGCAGGGGAATGCAGACTGTTGTGTCAAGACCACCTGAGTAACATAATACGACCCTGCTCATCAATTGAAGGAACAATGGAGATGTATAAAGGGTTTTTGGAGAATTGCTTTCAAATATATTGAGTTAAATGGTTCGGTTTTATATGCCTCTGCATTTTCTGCTTCTATTAATACACAATTCAGGTACTCTTTTCTTCCTACCTCATCACAACTCTGTATCCATAAACTTCTGAAAACTCATAATTTCCAACGTTATCAATGGCAACAACATAGAATTCTACCGTGCTATTGGCTGTGACGGGAATTTTTGCTTCGTAATCCTCATCATTAAGCCCGTAACCACCAATAGGCTCCATAATATATCTTCTGCTTAACTCCATATCCTGATATTTCCATTCCGAACCATTAATGCTGTAAACCAGAAGAACTCTGTATATGGCACTTCTCTCATCTTTAACTGTGGTTTTGACAACAAGACTTCCATTGGAGAGTTCAGCCTTTATTCCCTTTATCGATGGCTTATCTTTATCGGAAAGCATGTATATCATGTCTGGAACTCTGACAGCAATGTAAATATTTCCATAACCCACCGAGACTTTTGGCATCCAGATTTCATCATTTTCCAGAACCTTTAACTCATACAGCTTTTGTGTGCCTTTCCATAGGAGGTAAATTTTCGCATATCCATAGTCCTTTTTCACGGGAAGAATTACCATATCATGTGTGGCAAGAGGAATGCCGGGATATTCATCCGTTATCAATGTGAAGTTCCCAACAATATTCCCATCAAAATCCATTGAGTAAAGCTGTAGGGGTCCTTCCCCGATTGTTCTTGCTACATAAATTCTGTTTTCTGAAACCGCTAATAATGGATTGGAGTTAACATCACCCCCAGCCCCAACGAATTTCTTCCATAGAAAGTTTCCATTTTCAGAGATAGCCACAACATTTCCGGAAGAATCTGTAAAAAACAGCTTCCCGCCTGCATACGTGGGAGTGCTGATCATATCACCATGATCATAAATCCACTTTGATTTTCCAGTTTTTAAATCAAATGCGTAGAGTTTTGTTGACACTTCGGTTGTTACAAATAATGTCCCATGTCCATAAGCGAGCCCTCTTATAATTCCCTCAAGCTGTTTGCTCCATAAAGGCTCACCATTCTCACTGAAGCAGGATACATAACTATCCACTGTTCCAGCGCAAATGACTCCATCCACAACAACGATGTTTGATGTTACCTTATCCCCCTTTTCCCCTATCTCAACACTCCATTCTTCCGATCCACTATCTCTGTTCAATGCCAAAATTAATGGTTTTCCCTCTCCACCGCCTGTTGAAGACGTGCCAATATAGAAGTATTTGCCCAAACCATAGGACTCCACAAACCTATCCAATTCCTCAAAGGATCTTTCCCAGATCACATTTCCATTAAAATCCAGTTTGTATGCTCTGTATTTGCTTGCAACATATACACCGTCTTCCACCAGCGGAATGGATGTATCAACAACTCCTGAAAGATAAACTTCCTTATCAGTTTTAAATACCCGCTCTGGCTTTCTTGGCACGAATGAGGGATAGAACATTCCACTTTTCTCATCCCCTTTCAGAAGTTTCCAGGGGTATTTTGCGGGGAAAAATTGCTCAGGAATTTTCTCCCTTTCCTTCACAGGTTCAATTTTCTCCAGACTCATTGCCTTTCTTGGAATAGTTTCGGTAGTTTTTGGAGTTACTTCTGGAATTCCTTGTTTTTTTGATTCTTCAGCAATTTGTTTTACTTCTTTCTGAACACATCCGCTAATAAAAATTGCTGACAGTACTAACAAACCAACCATCAAATAGCTTTTTGCGTTCATATTCAGCCCATTTTAAGCATACCTTTCTATACAATTTCAAGAAATTTATTGTTGCGGTATCTCTTGATAGGTTACTTCTATCTGTGTATAGGCATCCTTTGAAATCTCCACCATAGCTGTATTTCCTTCTTTAAATGCGGAAATGCTTAATGTACTACCATATGTGCTCTTGCTCATTATTTGCCACCCGCTCTTTTGTAACTCATTAATATACCAGTTGAAGATGGTATTTGGTTCATCATTGCTTCCATAGGTTATTGTTATCATCTCTCCTCCTCCAATATTTGTAGAAGCATGATCAAGCATTACCGCTCCAGGATATCTTTCAATAGGCTCTTTCCCACTTACTTGATCAGAGGAAGGCAGTTTGTAACTTCCATACTCAATTGAAATTTTAGTATAGTTCACCTCAGAGGTAGGAGGATAGACCAGCACACCTAAGTTCTCGTTTCCTTTTTTCAAATCCAGGCTCAGCATGTCTTCTTCTTTACGTTCTGAAACGATTTCCCATCCTTTTTCTGCCAGATTCTGTCTATACCACTCAAATACTTTTTCAGCACTATCCATGGTTCCATAATCAACATATATCATAGCAGGAAATCCATTAGTTTTTTCATAACTGAGCATTACCGCTCCAGGATATCTTTCAATAGGCTCTTCTCCTGAAACCTTGTCAGAGGATGGCAAATGCTCTTTTTCACCCGTTCCAGTCCAGCCTGTAAATCTATCTATAGAGCCCTTGGCAATGTAATAAACAACACCTTTACCGCTTTCAACAGCCTGACCACCTATTGCCCATATTCCAACAGCCTGATTATCCTTCTGGAACAAAAGCCCACCCCATTCTGCCTTTCCCTGAGGTGTTGAGATACTCACAACTGGCATCTGGTTTATCAGGGTGTAATCCTTCATTTTGCCCTTATACCAGCTCAGAACATCATTAACACTTCCGCCTTCAACATAGTACACATCCATACTAACCCCTTCTGTTGGAATTCCTATTATTTGATAAAAAAATGTTGGAGTGCTGTAAACATTTGAACCGCTGTAAACAGGAATCTCACGGGTTGAAGGAGTTTGAGGTTTTTCACCAGTTTTCTCCTGTCCTGCCTGCTGAACACATCCCGCAACAAAAGCTGCTGCTATCAGCACCAAAAGTAAGATTTTTTTGCCATCCATCCATTTCATGCTTATGTGTTATAGGTATATATGATTTATCCCACCACCTTCCCTAATTCCTTGTTGATATGAGGGGTTTTCTTAGCGACATTCTATAAATTTATCTCAACCAATCGTATGAAAAATATCCAAACCCGTTTGCGATATTTTTATAGCTATCTTCTTAGAATTTACCTTGCATGCTCAGGGATTACCTAACCATGGATGACATAGATGTTCAGAACAAAACTGTTCTGTGCAGGCTGGATCTGAACTCTCCCATGGATCCAGAAGGAATTATTCTTGATGATAAACGATTTCGAAGTCATATTGCCACGCTCAAAGAGCTTAAAGATTCAAGGGTTGTAATCCTATCCCATCAGAGCAGACCTGGAAAAAGTGATTTCACTACTCTGGAACCACATGCAAAACTGCTATCAAAACTGATGCGTAGAAACGTAGATTACGTAGATGACATATTTGGTTCCAATGCTATCAACTCCATAAAAAAGATGAAGCAGGGCGAGATCCTATTGCTTGAGAATACCAGATTCTATTCAGAAGAAATCCTTGAACGCTCTCCTGAAGAACATGCAAAAACCCATATGGTAAGGCGTCTCGCACCAGTATGTGATATCTTTCTGAACGACGCCTTCTCAGTCTCCCACAGGTCTCATATCTCGGTTACAGGTTTTACCCATGTATTGCCCAGTATCGCTGGAAGGGTGATGGAGAAAGAAATCGACTGTCTGAGCAAATGTCTATATAGTAACGCCCACCCCTGTATCTTTGTGCTTGGAGGTACAAAGGTGGACGATTCCATCAAGGTCATAAAAAATGTTCTGGAGAAAGGAAGCGCTGACAAGGTTTTGGTTACAGGTGTGGTTTCCAATGTCTTTCTTGCCGCCTCTGGTGTGAAGATTGGAAATTCCAATATAGATATAATTAATAAACTCGGTTATACTCAGCATATTGAAATTGCCAAAGACCTGCTCAAACATTTTAAAAACAAGATAGCTTTACCTGTGGATGTGGCATTGAATAAAGATGATAAGCGAGTAGAAGAATCCGTTGAAAACCTGAACACTGATTTACCCATCAACGATATTGGTATAGAGACAATGGTTGAATTCTCCAAGGAAATCAGCAGGGCAAAAACCGTAATAATGAACGGACCTGCAGGAGTGTTTGAAAACGATGAGTTTGCCTTAGGAACCTATGAACTCATCAAGGCAGGAACAAAAGCTGAATTCTCGGTTATAGGGGGTGGTCATATCGCCGCTGCTGCTGAACAGCTTGGAATTTCAGATAAATTCTCTCATATAAGCACAGGAGGAGGAGCATGTATCGATTTTCTGGCAGGTGAGAAGCTTCCTGGTATCGAAGCATTGAAGAACTCGGCTAAAAGATTCAAACAAGTTTGATCAGGCGATGTTCTTGGTGGTGTCGATCTCGATGCCTTCCTCCACCTTGAAACGTATCATCTCGGTTATGGGTGCTTTCCCTCTTACCTTGGGTACTGTCAAACAGTTGGAAATTCTATCTGATTTCTTTTCAAGCTCCACATCAAATATCACATCACACAGCTTCAATATCATATTCTCAACATCATTGGCATGATTATTTTTTATACTATACAGAAATGATAAGCAGTTGAGATTCTTGGTGGCCTCATAAATGATATTCACAAGACGCAGAATTATACCAGGATTTACACGCAGGTTTAGATAAAAGGAGAAGGAATCTATGATTATGTTGATATCCTCTTCCTCCTCTTCCAATACTATTTTTTTCAGGTTATTTTCTGTGAACTCCACAATCTTGGTATCAACAAACTCATTACCCACATTATCAATCATATCTCCTTGAGAGGTAAGATAATACTTACTATAGATATCCACAAACGTGATATCACTGGTTTTAAACCCCAGATTCCTGATATCCTGCATTACGTATAAGGGACGTCTCTCATTGATAAAATAATAGGTTTTACGTGCTTGGGCGAACTGGTATAAGAATACCTCTGCCATGGATATAGCATCAGCATATATATAGACAACAGAGCCTGAAGGCAACCCACCTCCGAGAGTACGATCCAGAACAGATATACCTGTGGGCCTAACCTCAAGTGCTGGAAGTTCCTCAATTACTAATCCGACAGAAGCTTCATCAGAAGAAGGTGATGTTACTGCTTCAGCTACATTTTTTTTGTTTACCTTCTTCTTTTTACTGTTTTTTTTACGCATTATATTTTGATTATCTCTATAAACATATATAGTTTCCTAACATTAGCTTAATTCTGCTGATACAAAGGTATTCATCAGTTATATCGTGATGATTCATAACGAAAGATTAATATAAATGTGATTCTTAGGTGAAAAAAAGCTCAAAGGAGGTTAATATGTCAGAAGGTTTGACAATATTTGGTAAAACTGTGTTTGATACCCTGTTCGTAGATTACAGAATAATGGTACCCACAGCTATAGTTTCAGTAATTATATTCCTGATAGGAGTTTACTTTCATTTAAGCAAATGGGGACAGGCGATACCAGAAGGTAGTGAGAAACCACTGGGTGCATGGGGCGCATTTAAATTGATAATAAGCAGAATCTTTGAAAATGGTGTTGGAGCAGCCATAGGTTTTTTTGTTCTTGATGTTCTGCTACAACGTAGAATATGGCGAAGAAGAAAAACAGAGTGGGTAATGCACATTCTCATATTCTGGGGCTGGATAGGTTTGCTAATCCTCACCATAGCTTCAGCTACCGCTGAATTCTATGGTCCTTTTGTGAAAAATACAGATTATACCTTCTTCGCAAGCTTCTGGAAATCCATAGAGCCTCTGAATGATTTCTTTGCCTACATGCTTGTGATAGGTATAGTCATTGCAATCGTTAGAAGGTTAGCCTTTGCTGATGTCCCTCCAGCAAGATTCACAAGCTTTGACTGGATTGCTCTAATAGGGTTAGCAATAGTTGTAATCACAGGCTTCTGGGCACAGAGTATAAGAATTGGCTCTGGAGTAGAGGAACGAATGCTGATAAGCGCCTATAAATCAATAGCTCCAAACTTCTTCGATAACGCTGTGGTGGTGTTCCATGAGGTATTTACTTTACTCTTCTGCATAGCGTATCTACCCTTCAGTAAGTTTTTCCATATACTTGTGACACCACTCACGATTCTTGTGAACAAAGGTGGTTATGTTGAGGTGAACCCATAGGAGGAAGCAAAATGGCAAGAAACAAACCAGCAATCTCCCTTGAAAATTTTACTCCCACGCAACTTATGGAGTTTGATGCTTGCACTAGGTGTGGGGAATGTGTGAAATACTGCCCCACGTATGATGCAAGAGACAAAGACAAAGCAATAGAGCCAAGAGACAAAATCCTGAGATGGAGAGATTTTATAAACAAGAGCTATGGCTGGCGAGCAAAACTTTTCGGACCTGCTCATATACCAGAAGAGGAGATCAAGAAGTTCACAGAAGACCTTTATAACTGCACCACATGCGGAATGTGTGGAACAGTATGTTGTGCAGGCATAGATACAATAGAGTTATGGGAATCCACACGTGCCAATCTTGTCAAGCGTGGAAATGGGCCATATGGCAAGCAGAGCCTTTTCCCCAAGATCATAGGAGAAAAGCATAACCCCTATCTTAAGGAACCTAAGGACAGGCTTGCCTGGGTAACTCCAGACATCAAGATTGCAGATAAGGCTGAGATCGCATACTTCGTAGGCTGCACTGCAGGATATAATCAACAAGTACTATGCGTGAGCACGGCAAGAATTCTTAACAAGCTCAACATTCCTTTCATGGTTTTAGGAGAGGATGAATGGTGCTGTGGCTCAGCCCTTATAAGAACAGGACAACAGCATATCAACGATGTACCGAGAGAGGCTGCCCTTCATAATATTAAAGCGCTTGAATCAAGAGGTGCAAAAAGGGTGATATTTGCATGTGCTGGGTGTTTCAGGGCAGCGAAGATAGACTGGCCAAGAGCATATGGTAAAGAACTACCCTTTGAAGCCATCCACATGTCCCAATTCCTTGCTGAACAGCTTGATGCTGGAAAGATTAAATGGGAAAAGA
>CAZCRM010000075.1:0-7691 GCA_964501085.1 uncultured Methanosarcinales archaeon
CATAATCAGTTTCTTCTATGCATCCCATACAACATCACCTTTTATGGTTATCACGTTTCTGGATATAGGTATGCTCCTGCCTGAGTTATGTAAAGCATCCTCAACTATTCTCTCCAGCCCGAAGCAACAAGGTACTTCCATATGCACAAGGGTTATGTTTTTGATGTTGTTCTTCTTGAGTATCATTGTTAGCTTCTGGGTATAAAAGCCTGCATCATCCAGCTTTGGGCATCCTATAACCAGTGATTTCCCCTTAAGGAAGTCAGAATGAAACCTTGAATAAGCGAATGGAACACAGTCTGCTGATACAAGCAATTCTGCATCCTTAAAGTAAGGTGCCTCAGGAGATACAAGGGCTAGTTGTACAGGCCATTGCCTCAGCTTGCTATGATTTTGAGGTGTATATTGTGTGTTATTGGTTCTGAAGTCCATCATCATGCTACCAGGGCAGGATGGATTTGCTTTCAAATGCATCCTCACAGCCTCCTCATCAAACTCCTCTGCCTCTCTTTCAATTATAGTGATGGCACCCTGTGGACAATGATTAAGACATGCCCCAAGTCCATCACAGAATCGATCATCCACAAGCCTTGCTTTCCCGTCTATGAGCTTTATAGCACCCTCTGCACAGCTTTGAATACATAAACCACATCCATTACACTTCTCTTCATCAATATATACAATCTTTCGTATCATATAAGATAGATTAAACTTATAATTTATAAATTTAACTTATGTAAAATATAGGTAATATAGGTTATTTATCTTTAAGATATAGAAAATTATTTAATGATGCATGCCTATTAAGAATTATGCGGGAATTTCTTAATCTTGATAAGAGAGATAGAGAGATATTATCCCTGCTTGAAAAGAATCCTGAGATGTCCCAGAGTGAGATAGCCGAGAAACTCAAAATCTCCCAGCCTTCTGTGAGTGCAAGAATCCATAAGCTAAAACAGAAAGGAGCCCTTTCCCATGTGGTGGGCATGAATCTGAAGAAGGTCAACCTTTACATGGCAAAGGTGGATGTGATTGCAAATAACACCTCTTCTGTTCTTGAAATCTTCAGAGATTGCCCCTATTTTCTTAATGGTTTTATAGTTTCAGGAAAGCATAACCTGTGCCTCTTTTTTGTGGGCGAAGATATAGCCACCCTTGAAGCCATTGTGGATGGTCATCTCAGAAATAATCCTATGGTAAATAGTGCAGAGGTGAGTATTGTGATAACACCAATGAAGGATTTGATTATGCCTTTGAAAATGAACTTCGAGTTCAGCGACACACCTCCATGTGGAATCGGGTATAGCTGTAAGGAGTGCCAGCATCATATCAGCAACCGGTGTCTTGGCTGTCCCGTGACCAATAACTATAATGGAAATATCTGGAAATCAGGAAAAGCATAGCTATGATGAGCAAAACCAAAACTTTTAAGAACAAATACGAAGAGTAAGCGAAGGGAGAATGATATATGGCTGTAAAAAAATATGAAGGTATTGTAACCATCGAAATCGATGAGGATAAATGCAATGGTGCTGGAGAATGTGTTGAGGTCTGTCCTGTGGATGTTTTTGAGATTGTAGAGGGTAAATCTCATGCAACACGGGTGGATGACTGTATTGAGTGCTGTGCGTGTGTGGATGCATGCCCCACCAAGGCGATCAAGCACAGTTCATGTTAGAAACCCATTCTCAACCTGAAAGCAAGTTCTTCTGGAAGATGCATCTTAAGTATGTCATCTATAACTTTTTCAATATCATAAGGAATTCGATGTAGTTCAAGTTCTCCGGAGCATGTATCCATAACCGCAAAACCAGCGTCTGGGTTGCCATCCCTCGGTTGTCCCACCGACCCTGGATTCATTATTATGCCTTCTGGGTATTTCTTCATGAACTGAATATGTGTATGCCCCATCACCAGAACATCAGCATTTGCAAGAGATAAGAATTCTGGTACAGCATCCTCTGGGAATACGTATTCATCTACATGCCTTGGACTTCCGTGAACCATAGCTATTTTTATTTCCTGAAACCTGAAATACTGAGTATCCTTTAGCCCTGAAATATAGCTGGAATTTTCATGGGATATTTCATGCATGGTCCATTCAAGAGCTTCTGCAGCATAGGGGTTGAATGTAGAATATTCTCCTGAGATCATAGCCCTGTCATGGTTTCCTAAAATGGATTCAATACCATAATCTCTGAACAGCTCCACAGTCTGGTTGGGATACGGATTATAGCCAATAATATCCCCTGCATGCAGTATTCTTTTCACACCTATATTATTCATGGCTGAAAGAACAGCTTTGAGGGCAACTGCATTGGAATGTACATCCGCTATAATACCAATGAGCATGCTAGTGAACCTCTCATTTGTCCTGAACCATAACTCAGTATAATAGCTAAGGTACTTTAAATATGCAAGGTTATCTCAATAAATGACCTACTCCCTGTATCATCAGAACTTCCTCCTTGAGACAATAATCCATCTCACCGAGAAATTTATATGGGTAAATCGTATAATAGAAGTTATAAAATTCTCAAAGATCTGCTTTAGAGGAGTTGTATGAAAGATAGTCTGACATGGAAGATTGGTGGAAAGGCTGGCGAGGGAGTGATGGCAACTGGTTTAATCTTTTCCCAGTGCTGTTCACGTGGTGGTTTGCATGTATTTGATATCAATGAATATCCCTCTCTCATCAGAGGCGGGCACAACACTGTGCAGGTTAGAGTAGGAAAGAGAGAGATTTTCTCTCAGCTCAAAAATATTGAACTCCTGGTAGCTCTTAACGAAGAGACAATATATTTGCACAAAGATGAACTCTCAAATAGAGGGGGAATCATCTATGATGAAGACATCACCATAGATAGAAAGGATATTAGAAAAGACATAAAGCTATACCCTGTTCCTTTTAATGACCTGATCAAGGAGATAGGGGCAGAAAAGATTGTGAAAAATAACCTTACCTTAGGAGCTTCCATAGCTCTCTTTGATTATGATCTCGATATTCTCAAGGAGGTTATCAGGAATACCTTCAAGCGAAAAGGGGAGAAGATAATCAGTGATAATATTAAGGCAGCAGAAGCAGGTTTTGATTATATTAAGAAGAATTTCCCTGACGATTTTGATTACAAGCTTGAGAAGACAGGCAAACAGAGCAGAATGCTGCTTACAGGGAATGATGCCATATGCTTGGGTGCCATTAAAGCAGGATGCAAGTTCTATGCAGCCTATCCCATGACCCCTGCCTCTTCAATACTGCATTTCATGGCTGCACAAGAACGAAGGTTCAATATCGTGGTGAAGCATACCGAGGATGAGATTTCTGCCATAAACATGGCGATAGGTGCAGGATTTGCAGGGGTAAGAGCCATGACAGCCACCTCTGGTGGGGGCTTCTGTCTCATGACAGAAGGATATGGGCTTGCAGGCATGATTGAGGTACCTGTTGTTATAGTCAATGCCATGCGCCCTGGTCCTAGCACAGGTATGCCAACATGGACAGAGCAGGGAGATATTAAGTTCATTCTTAGCGCTTCTCAGGGAGATTTTCCTCGTGTGGTGATCATGCCTGGTGATGTTGAGGAGTGTTTTTATTTAACTGCAGAGGCATTCAATATAGCAGAGAAATACCAGACTCCTGTGATTATCCTAACAGATAAGTATCTTGCAGAGAGCCACAAAACCACTGAAAGGTTTGGCTCTATAACCATAGAGCGAGGTGCGTACGCTTCTCAAGAAGAACTTAATGCCACCCCTTCCAACACATTTTTTAAAAGATATAAGCTTACAGAGAATGGCATATCTCCGAGAAGCATACCAGGTATGAAGAATGGAATGTACACAGCATCAAGCGACGAGCATGATGAAGAAGGGAATATCTCTGAGGAGATTGAAGTAAGGGTTAAAATGATGCAGAAGAGAATGAGGAAGTTAGATACCCTTGCAAAAGAGCTTAAGCCACCTGAGCTTAAAGGTAAAGAAAATGCAGAGGTTACCATAATCTCAGCAGGTTCAACAAAAGGAGCTATAAGAGAGGCTATGATGATGCTTGATGATATAGATGTTAATTTCCTCCAGATTGTGTATTTAAGTCCTTTTCCTTCTGAGAAGGTAAAGAAAGTTATTGATTCTGCTAACAATGTTATTGTGGTTGAAAACAATTTCACAGGACAGCTTGCAGATATCATAAAGGAGAAGACTATGAGAGAGGTTAGGAAAGTTACAAAGTATGATGGAAGACCCTTCTATCCTGAAGAGATATGCAGTGCTGTAAAGGAGGTTGTGAATGGTTAAAATGAATGAGCTTAACACCATAACCAAACCCAACTGGTGCCCTGGATGTGGTGATTATGGCATACTCTTAGCTCTAAAACATGCCATTGTTGAGCTTGATATTAAGCCCGAGAATATTGTTATCGTCTCTGGTATAGGGTGTTCTGGCAAGCTACCCCACTGGATTCGCACCTATGGATTGCATGGAATACATGGAAGGGTTCTGCCTGTGGCTACTGCGATCAAGCTCTCCAACCACAAGCTTACAGTATTGGGGGTTGCTGGGGATGGTGATGGGTATGGTATAGGTATGTGTCATTTCATACATGCCATGAGAAGGAACATTGATATGACCTATATAGTACATAACA
This sequence comes from uncultured Methanosarcinales archaeon, assembly GCA_964501085.1. Lineage (GTDB taxonomy): Archaea > Halobacteriota > Methanosarcinia > Methanosarcinales > Methanoperedenaceae > CAZCRM01. The sequence continues at coordinate 4,644 of CAZCRM010000075.1, forward strand.
ACATGATATATGGTTTAACCACAGGGCAGACCTCACCAACAAGCGAGAAGGGAATGAGAACCAAATCAACACCTTCTGGTGTGATTGAGATACCTGTAAATCCAATAGCTCTTGCTCTCTCCTCTGGAGCAACCTTTGTAGCAAGAGGTTTTGCAGGGGATGTGAAGCATCTTCAGAGCATTATTGTTGAAGCTGTTAAACATCGTGGCTTTTCGTTGATAGACGTTCTTCAACCTTGCGTTACTTTTAACAGAGTAAATACCTATGACTGGTACAAACAAAGAGTATATGATTTACAGGCAGAGGGTTATAGTCCTGAAGATAAGTATAAAGCATTCATGAAATCTCAAGAGTGGGGGGAGCGTATCCCTATAGGCATATTCTATAAGGTGCTTCTACCAACATATGAGGATGAGCTACCCCAGATAAAGCATACACCCCTTGTGGAGCAGAGCATAGAGGATATTGATATCAGCGAACTCATGGATGATTTTGTTTAATTAAGTTCTCGCATAACCTTAGTTCTTCTGTTGTGTTCACATTAATAATAATTTCATCCTCAAGAATAAGATTGTAGTCCTCCTGCTCCTCTTTTATCATGTTTGCGTTAAGAATGTTTATTCCACATGGTACTATAAAGCTACCATCTCTATGAAAAACAGTATCTGGTCTTAACCCAAGTTTATTATACATCTCAAGCTTCATGTAAACCGAGAGGGCAGGGGAGTCAATCATGTAGTATTTCTCTATTATTCGATCTATGAGGTTAGAGGTGACCATGGGAAGGTCTGCCATAATTATGAACACCTCTCCTGAGATTCCAGCCTTTTCCACAGCTAAAATCATATCATTGACAAAACCTTTACCTGGGGTTTCTATAACCTCAATGTTCTTGTGCTTTTTCTTGAAATTATAAAGCCATTCATTGGTTTTTTTAACCCTCTGAGTGGTGGCAACGTATATGTAATCGATATTTTTCGCTTTAATCAAAGCATCTATTACATATGAAATCAAGGGTTTTCCAAGAAGCAATGTGAGGGGTTTCTCATGATTTGAAAGCCTTCTCCCCATTCCGCCTGCCATTATAAGTGCATCCATGCCATACCTCCCATGAAAAAAAGCGCTACCATACGCCCAATTTCATTGGATGCTCCAACAACATCACCACTCACCCCACCGAAATTACGGTTTGCTGTATAGAGAAGCAGTCCCATGAATAACTGTGAAAATAATAGTGCTAATAATCCTTTTATTCCCAGAAGGAAATAGGAAACAATGCTTGAAAAAATCATTCCGATGATGAGGTCTGAGAGCTTTGCATTCTCTACAGTTATAGCTCCAAAACCCTCATAAATCCTCTTACCAAACACCGCTATTGTGACCATGGATTGTTTTGCACTAATTTCAGCCACTATCAGCACATAGGGAAGAAAAGCATTGCTTTCAAAAACATTGCTTTCAGCAATGGTGTAGAGTGAGGCAAACACTCCTAAAATCATGCTCATGCAGAATATCAATCCCCCTGTCCCAAGAGCAGTATCCTTCATAGCTGCTATCTTTTCCTCCCTTGTTGCATGAGCTACAGCCCCATCACCAAAATCAGCAAGTCCGTCAAGATGATTGATGCCAGTGAGATAATATATGGAGATTATAATCACCACGCTTACCATAAGAGGGTGAAGAACCTTTGAGGATGCATACCCTATCCCTCCGATGATAATACCTACAATTGAACCTATGACAGGGAAGAGATAGATGTGTTTCATCAGGTTCTCAATACCTTCCATGCTTATTCCCACTGGTATGGTGGTGAGAAAACCGAAACCAGATCGGATGGCTGAGAAAAGCTTCCTCATTTTGTTTATCTTCCCCTCGTATACATGTTGGCAGAAACCCCTCCGATTAAACCTGCGATCACATCATCCATGAAAGGTCCGAGTTTTGATAGTATGCCAGGCTTTGATTGATCAAATCTCACATACTCGAACATGCCTTTATAACCTCCAATATATTTTGCGATGCTCATACCTATTACTTCATCGATGATAAGAAATGTTGGGTCTTTTTTGAAGATTTCTCTGCTTATTCCTGGCAGGTTTCCCTTATAACCCTCTTTCTCAAGAAGTATTCCTGCATACAGTAATATACATAGATTGGGGTCAGAGAGAGCAAGCTTGAGTTCCCTTCTGAACACCTGCTGTGCAATCTCTTTATTCTCCACACCTGGGTGAGGGACATAGAGTTGCATAGCAGTAGAGATTAGCTCTTCTTCAGAGATACCTGCATCTTCAAGGAGCTTCATCATTCTCTGTACCATATCCATAACGCTTTATTATAAAGACAGGTAATGAAGTTATGCTTTTTAGACGTAAACTTTAAGTTTACCTTACCCCAATAAATTCTTTTATGCTCGGCACCCAAGAACTGATACTGATTCTTATCGTAGCTCTGTTTCTGTTTGGGCCTTCAAAACTCCCTGAATTAGCGCAATCCTTGGGTAAGGCTATGGGGGAGTTTAAGAAAGCACAGATGCAGGCTGAGCGTAGCGTATATGAGAATGAGAGAGATATAAAAATCCACAACCTTGCGAAACAGATGGGTATAGATACTGAGAATAAGTCCTCTGATCAGCTTATTGAGGAAATACGTTTGAAGGTATTGAGCAAGAAAGGAGATACATGATATGTTAGGAACACAGGAACTGCTGCTGATTGGTATTGCAGTGCTTCTGCTTTTTGGTGCAAACAAGATTCCCGAGCTTGCCCGTTCTTTGGGTAGAGCATCAGGCGAGTTTAGAAAAGCAAAGGAAGAGACAGAGCGCCAGCTTGCTGATGTGGAGAAAGCAATCAAAGATGATGAAACAAAGATAAAACAGATTGCAAAGGAGTTAGGGATTGATAGCGAGGGCAAAAGTGATAGCGAGTTACTTGAAGAAATAAGTAAAAAAATAAAAAGATAAAGTTACGGGAAGAGATAACTGGGTGATGGTACATCCATTCGTGAACTACCCCTCGCTTACGCAAGGAGCTTCCTGCTTCAACCATCAGC
>CAZCRM010000076.1:0-7666 GCA_964501085.1 uncultured Methanosarcinales archaeon
ACCAGTCAGCGAATTAGAGATAAATACGCAGTTTCAATTGAAGACAACGACTTTGAAACAGGATCGCTCAAGCAGAGAAGTAATGTACGACCAAATCGCATATTTACAGCAGACCGTCACATAATTTTGTATCATGTTGGTCATCTTAAGCTTGAAAAGACTAATGAGGTAATTGAGAGAATAGTAGACATCTTACGGCAATGAATTACGCAACTTCCAATAACAGAGCGTACTGGCTTCGTGCCTATGGCGCTTTGCACAAATTCCCCAAAGGTGCACTTCAGATATGCCCTGGACGTTATTTGAAATGGCGATAAAAATTGAGTGGAGATAAAATGAGATATAAAGTAGCATTAAGTAAAATTAAGGATATAACTTCTTTTATGTTAATACCGTTATACTCCATTTCGCTTACAAGAATAATATTTGATCATGCAGACGGGATATTCCTGTCTTCACAGCTTTGCTGATCTGTAGCTATCCTTCCCCTAATATCTCATGAATAAATTCATAAGCTTTCTTAGTGATATTGTCGTAATCTGATTAATATACCATGAGCATTAGTGAGAGGTCTCCGAGCACAGGAGGAAGAAGATGATATATCCAAAAGCAACACCCACACAGCCAGAGATTATTGCTATAGCTCTATCAAAGCTCTGCTTAAAACAGGAGGATGTTTTCTTAGATATAGGGTGTGGGAGTGCATCAGTGGCGATGAAAGCCGCTCCCTTTGTAAAACAGGTGTATGCGATAGATGATAGAGAAGAGGCTATCCAAGCTGCATCAGAAAATCTCAAAGAAATCCCAAATGCAAAGGTGCTTATGGGAGAGGCATCTGAGCTTCTTAATAGTATAGAGGCTGACTGCGCCTTTTTGGGAGGAAGCAGGAACCTGGAGAAGGTGCTTGAGATAATGATGAAAAAGCTTTCCAGATTCGTGATTAGCGCTATTAGAATTGAGACCGCATCTTTAGCCCTTGAAATACTTAAGAGCAACCATAAACTCAAAGAACTGCTACAGATACACATATCAAGAGGGAAGGAGCTTGCAGGAGGGATAATGCTGAAAAGCGAGAATCCTGTGTTCTTGATAGTGGGGGGAGAAGAATGTTAATAGGTGTTGGTCTTGGACCTGGAGACCCTGAGCTTCTAACGATTGCTGCAATAAAAGCATTGAAGAAGAGCAATAAGGTGTTTGTTCCTGGTAAGCTTGCTGCACAGCTTGTTGCACCGTATGCAGACCCAACAATTCTTAATTTTCCCATGACTCATGATAAGGAAAAGCTATCAAAGCTGTGGGAACATAATGCTAGTATAGTAGCTAATGAGGCAAAGAAGGGCATGGTTTCTTTCGCTGTTATAGGCGACCCCAATATCTTCTCCACCTTCCAGCATCTTCGCCGTACTATAATGAAGAAATATCCTAACATAAAAATAACCACCATACCAGGAGTGAGTGTCATCACCGCCCATGCTGCCCGCACCAATACATGTATAGATAGCTCTTTCACGGTAAGCGATGGTTCACCTGTGAGAACTAAAATAATTTTGAAAACAAGATATCCTGAAAAGCAGAAAGAGGTTTTAAAGAAAGAAGGTTTTGATGAGTTTATTTTTGCTGAAAAGTTATTTATGGAAGGGGAGAAGGTAACCCATGATATTCCTGAGAAAAGCGAGTATTTCAGCATTCTTGTGGCTAAAAAAGGTAAACAAAATGATAATAAGGTGTATTTTGTGGGAGCAGGACCTGGTAACCCCAAGTATATTACGGTAAGAGGTAAGGAGCTTCTTGAGTCTGCAGATATTGTTGTGTATGCAGGTTCTCTGGTGAACCCTGAGATTCTGAATTATGTACATGGGGAGAGAATCAACAGCCATGGCATGAAGCTTGAGGAAATCGTAGATATTATGGCAGAGAATGTGATGAAGGGTAAAAGAGTTGTAAGACTGCATAGTGGTGACCCTTCATTGTACGGTGCGATTGTAGAGCAGATGGATGCATTGAAAAAAAAAGGTATTGAGGTGGAGATCATCCCGGGGGTTACCTCGCTTTTCGCCTCAGCAGCCTCTCTCAAGAAAGAGCTCACATTAAAAGGGGTTACAGAGACTTTAATCATCACAAGGCCCTCTGGAACTACACTTGAAAAGGATTTAATAAGAGAGCTTTCAATGCATAATGCCACCATGGCAATTTACTTAGGGGTGCATAAGCTCAGGGAGATTATGGAGAAGGTAGCATATCCAAAAGATACTCCAGTAGCTGTGGTGTATCATGCCTCATGGGATGATGAAAAGATTGTTACAGGTACTGTAGAGAATATCGCTGACAAGGTAGAAGCCCTTGGAATTGAAAGGTCTGCGATGATTATTATAGGGGATGTGCTTTCTCCCAAGCATTACAAGAGGTCACATCTTTATGGATAACATAGCTATAATCACATTTGAACGAAATCTGCATATCGCTGAGAAGATAAAAGAATGCACAGGCGGAAAAATCATCCTATACTCAAAGGATGCCTTCAAACAGGGTTTTGAGTTTGATGCCATAATTGCGGTAATGGCTATTGGTATAGTTGTAAGAAACATAGCTTCGCTTGTAAAAGATAAATGGCATGACCCTGCAATTGTGGTTGTAGATGCAGGTTTGAACTTTGCCATACCTATATTAGGAGGACATCATGGAGGAAATAAGCTGGCAAGAAAGCTTTCTGAAATAGGTGTAATGCCCGTAATCACAACAGCCACAGAAGCCTGCGGTAAAGAGTGTGTTGAGAGCATAGCTGAGAAGCTTGGATGCAGGATTATAACCAAAGAAGCAACAAAAAAAGTAAATCTCAAACTTCTAAGCAAGAATGTTGAGGTTATCAGGATTAAAGGTCCCAAAATCATAGTAGTAGAGGAAGATGTATGTGTGCTCAAGGCATGTAAGCTTGTTGTAGGTATTGGCTCAAACACGGGTGTTCAGAAATCCGAGGTGATGGAGGCTGTGATAAAAGCTTTAAATCATATAAACGCAACCATAGATGATGTAGAGTGTTTTGCAACCGCTATGCTGAAGAAAAATGAGATGGGTATAACTGAAGCTGTCAAATGCTTTGGTAAAGAGCTTAAATATGTTCCTCATGAACTCATCAACTCCATGAACTGCCTAACACCTTCAAAAGCAAAGCTTGTTGGGCTGAATGGGGTGTGTGAACCCTCTGCCCTTGCTTTATCTAAGGAAAAAAAGCTGTTATTAAGAAAGAGAAGATATGGTAACGTCACCATCGCCATCGCAAGGTAAGCTCTACATCGTTGGTATAGGTCCTGGGGATGTGGAACATCTCACAAAAAAAGCTGAGAAAGTACTGCTTGACTCAGAATATGTTATTGGCAACAGCAGGTATATTGATCAGATTGCAGGCATCATAAAGAATACCAAGGTAATAAGAAGCGGCATGGGGGAAGAGGTTGAACGTGCCAGAATCGCTATCGAGCTTGCAAGAGAGCATGTTGTTTCTATAGTCAGTGGGGGTGATGCCAATGTGTATGGAATGGCAGGTATTGTGTTTGAGATGGCAGAGAAGGCTGAGTATAATAACATAGAGGTTATTCCAGGGGTTTCAGCCATTAATGCTATAGCATCATTGCTTGGTGCACCCATTGTTAATGATTTTGCTGTTATCAGTCTGAGTGATCTTCTTGTACCTCTAAAGACCATAGAACATAGACTAAAAAATGCTGCTGAGGCTGATTTTGTTATAGCAATCTATAATCCTAAAAGTAAAGCAAGAAAGCATAACTTTGAAAAGGCTATAAAGATACTTAAAAAATATAGAAAAGAAGATACACCTGTTGGGATTGTCAGAAATGCAACTCGTGAGGCTGAGAAGATTATTATCACAACTCTAGGAAAAATCATGGAATACGAGGATATTATTGATATGAGCACCACGATTCTTGTGGGCAATAGTGAGTCAAGAGTATGGAAGAATAGAATTATAACACCAAGAGGATATCATAGGAAGTATGAGTACTGATTTAGGGGCTTTTACTAAGGAATCAGAAGAGATAAGTGAGAGAAGCTGGGCTATAGCATGTAGCATTGTGAGAGGAAACACACCAGAGGATAGGATAAGGCAGAGGTGTGTGATTGCCACAGGGGATGTTGCGTTTGCTCAGCTAATGAGGTTCTGCAATAATCCTGTAAAGGCGGGTATTGAGGCTATTAGGAGAGGTGCTGATATCGTTACTGATATAAGAATGGTTCAGGTTGGGATTACAAAGCGAGGGCATAACTGCAATGTAAGGTGTGCGCTTGATGCTGGTGATGAGATTGCCAGAAGAACAGATGTTACAAGAACCTCAGCAGGTTTCATGGCATTGAAGGATGAGCTTGAGGGTGCTATAATCGTTATAGGCAATGCTCCTTCAGCCACGCATACCGTTTGTAATATGATAGAGAAAGGGCTGAAGCCTGCTTTATTTATAGCCACCCCTGTTGGATTTGTGAACGCTAAAGAGGCTAAAGAGAGGGTGAGAAGGCTAGAGGTACCTTCTATCACCTGCGTGGGAACAAGAGGCGGAACACCTGTGGCTGTTGCAGTGGTGAATGAGCTTGTGAGTATGATAAAAAAGGTCTGATTTTGATACCATGTGTCAGGATATAAGATAAAATTTTTCAGATAGCTCGGCTTTTTTTCTTAAATATTTTGATATATTATATTTACAGGTCGTGTATATCAGTTATTGAATGGTATTCTAAATGTTAGCAACTCTTCTAATGTCCATATGTGATCTGTGAGCCCTTCAGCCATTGCGGGTGTCCTTTTCATCCATTTCCGGTTCCCTTGATTTGCTTCTATCCGCAACGATTTATGTGGTTTTAATTGTACCATGCTTGCAGGAAATCTATTGCTCTTGAATGCTTATATCTTTGCTGCAGTTCATGCCTTTTCGTATGAACCTTGCGAGAGAGGTGCGAACAGTGAGATTAAACCGTTCAGCATATGAAGTGTTGATTTTACCGCCAGAATCTGCACCTAATAGCTTCAGCACTTCCTTAGGGTCCCCAAAAACGATACGCTGAACCACTTCAACAACCTGGCCATTCTTACGTTTCTTGCATACTTGAGCATACTTCAGGTCCAGATAGGGGATCAAGATCGGGAGCGGTTTTCGTCCTCTGCCTCTGTAAATTGGTTGTTCCAAACTCCCATAAACATTGACCAGTCCTTCTTCAAACGCATCCCAATCATCTGATGTGAACACTGGAATTGGTGAATGGATGGAACGTCTCTTCTCTACATCTTGAAATAAGGCTATAGCATCATCGGTAGTTCGACTGCCTTCGTGATGACTGATGAATAGTCTTGTATCGGTCTTTATTGCCGTGAGTGAATAAACATCACCCCATTCTTCGGGATCATTCTCTGTCAAGTTCTTTTCTTTTTTTATATACGACCAGATCTCATCAACCTGTACTCTTGTAAAGTTCATGCAAGAAGTAATCTGTCACTTCTTTGCAATGAGCACCTCCAATGTTGATCCATCTGCAAATAGCGTTCTGTCATGACCAGTAGCTCTTGCGGTTCCTCTTATACCTCCTTTTTCAGGAAGCATTGCTAATGTTCTGAGCACTTCGTCTTGAGGTGTATTAAGATGATAAAAAGCTGTACCTCTTGTTTCACTGAAGCAATGGTTACATGTTTTGCATCGTAGAAGGGCTCGATCCTGCTTACCATATCGTTCCTTAAGTACTATGTTTCCTCTTTCTTTCTTACCATAATCTGGACAGTCTTTATTCCAACACCAGAATTTTGATAAATCAATCTCAGTGGGCATTTTATCCCCTCTGATATGGATAGTGATCTTATAGTTTAAAATAGTTTCAATAGGCTACATACACTACCCAAGAGTAATCCGAAAAAGAAAAGGAAAGACTTCAGGTATGTTTTCAGGATAATTGATATTGAGATTGGAATGTATGTTGGGCTGGGTTATTCTAACATATCTGAGAAAGATGCATTCAACAAAGCAATGAAGATGCTAAAAGAAATGGGAGTGAAGATAAATTCAATCTCTCTTGATAAGTATTACAGCACAAGGAATACTTTAAGGATGTTTGGTAAGGAGACAGCTATCTATGTGATTCCTAAGAAAAATCTATCCAAAATAGGATTTGACTGGTTGAGAATTATAAAAAGAATTGTTTCCGCTCCATACAAGTTCTTGAAGATTTAAGAGGAATCTTAGCGAGGCAGGTTTCTCTGCTGATAAAAGAAGATTTGGTTGGTTGATAAGGCAGAAAAGAGAAGATAGAAAAGAAATGGCTTTATTTGTGGACTGTGGCACAATTTGTTTGCAATCAGGGTGAAGTAATTTTGTCCCAAAGTCATTAAAATCATTACGAATTTAATAGCTGTAAATCTTTTCTGTAACTCATTTCAGTTACAATAACTATTTAAATTTATAATTTTACTTTGTAATTAATGGATATCATAGAGAACCTGCAGAAGGTTGGATTGACAGAATACGAATCGAAGGCATACCTGACTCTACTCCAATCCAATTTTAACAGCGCCACACTACTTGCTAAAAAGTCAGAAATACCGAGAACAAAGATTTATGCAGTGTTAGAATCTCTCAGGAATAAAGGATGGATAAGAGTATATTCTGGTTCTCCATTACTCTTCAAAGCAATCAATCCTGCTGAAGTATTTGAGAAATACAAGAAAAATTATGAAAAATTGCTTAATTCCATCCAAAAAATGCTGGAGGTGGAAAAAATGGAAGAAAAATTTGTTATAACAAACTACAATATCGGGTTGGAGAATTTTAAGGAAATACTAAGAGAAGCAAAAACCATATGGATATCCAATGTAACAACAGAGTTTTTGGAAGAGATAAAAGATAGTTTCAATGAAGAGGCAGAGATCAAAGCGGTACTTTTTCCGGGAGAAAAGGCAAAAATAGCAAAAAACATTGAAACAAAAGAAGCGGATATAAAAATTGTGCATAGGGTTAGAAATGAGGAGGTGCCGGCAATATCAATAATTCTTGATGAGGAAAGGGTATTCAATGTATTCAAGAATATAGATAGCTACATCATTTCTGAGATGCTGTATGAAGAATGTGGGAGCTGTTTTAGAGAATGGTGGAACTTGGGATGGGGTGACTAAGTTAATGCCCATAGTAGACGGAAGGTATGAAGCAAAAATCGGGACTACCTATAAAACTGAAAAAGGCATTGAAGAACTCAGGAAAAAGATAAAGAAATCGAGAGTTATAAGGATAAACAATATTCCAATGAATCTGTTGAAGGAATTGATGCCACTGCTTGAAGAAAAAGACCTGAAGATAATTCTGCCAATGGGTGAAAAGAAAACAGAGGAGTTGATGAGACTTGGTGATGTTGCTGTAACAAAAGCAAGACTTTACCATCAATACGATGGAAAGGAAGCAAATGTTGGTAATATTAGCTTCTCCGATGTAATTTTCAATATTTTATGGACAGATGACAAAATAATCGAAATCTCTACAATGGAGTATTCCAAGTGTGTAAAGTGTATGCGCTCAACTTTTGAAACAGCATGGCGTTATGCTCGAAAATGAACAGATTTTTGGGAATTCTATCCGGTTCTCATGAAATCAATCGGGGATAGATAAATAAAGTTCATCATTCTTCC
>CAZCRM010000077.1:0-7665 GCA_964501085.1 uncultured Methanosarcinales archaeon
GATACATGATGATTCACCTGCAAGCTCCTGACTTCTGTCATGGAGCAGTTGACTTACCCTACCCTGTGATATTTTTCTGCAAGCTCTACATAGACTTTTGAATTGTCTTTTATTAGCTTGATATCCTCTTCTGTGCATTTCCTTATATGCTTACAAGGTACCCCATATACAACACTGTAATCAGGTATAATATGGTTGGGAGGTACAAGACTTCCTGCCCCCACGATGCAGAACTCACCTATCTCTGCACCATCCATTATCGTGGCATTCATGCCCACAAGCACATTATTTTTTATTCTGCATCCATGAATCACACATCCATGTCCGATACTCACCTCGTCTCCAATCTCGGTGGTTGATTCGCCTGTGTGAATAACCACAGCATCCTGAATATTGGAAGCCTTACCAATAATGATTTTTCCGCGATCCCCCCTGATGACAGAGTTAAACCAGACACTTGAACCCTCACCAATGCTCACATCTCCTATGATGCACGCAGATTCTGCTATGAAGGCTTTAACAGATATATTGGGTCTTTTATTCCTAAATGAGTAGAGCATATTTTTTTACCTCACCTCAATACTATCCTTATTAACATAAATAATTATTCAATTCAGATATTTTTTTGTATATGCATATACATGCTTGAATCAATGTCAAGTATCATATTTCTGGGAACAGGCGGCGGAAGGATGGTCGTGTTGAATCAGTTGAGATCAAGTGGAGGGTTCTGGCTCGAGCTTGATGGTGTGAATATCCTGCAGGATCCAGGACCTGGATGCCTTGTGATGGTTCATAAACATAATCTCAAGCCAAGAAATCTTGATGCTATCATATTATCCCACAGACATATTGACCACTCAAACGATATCAATATCATGACAGAAGCGATGACGAGTGGAGGTTTCCGTCCTCGTGGGAGATTGATAGTACCAAAGGATTGTCTGAACTCTGACCCTGTGGTTCTTCGATATCTCAGACCCTTTGTTGAAATAACCGAGATAAAGGAAGGTATGAAAATAGCCCTGCATAATATTAACATAGAGTTTCCTATAAAGAATCTTCATCCCGTAGAGACCTATGGTGCAATATATGAGTTCAAATCCAAACGCCTTGGCTACATACCAGATACTGAATATTTTCCTGAACTTGCAAAAGCTTACAAGGGAGTGGATTATCTCATCATAAATGTTGTGAGAATGAAAACAGATAAAAAATTCTGTCATTTAAACATGAATGAAGCAGCAGACCTCATCAACGAAATAAGACCAAAGAAGGCGATTTTAACACATTTTGGATTCCAGGTTTTAAAGGCATCTCCTGTACATCAGGCAAAAAAAATATCAGAAGAAACAGGTGTTAATGTGGTGGCTGCATACGATGGCATGAAGATGAGCTTTGAGGATACGCATACCTTAGAACACTGGATTTAAGTTTTTCTTTTCCTTCTGACAGCTTCTACTTTTTCCTCCATGCTCTTGGGAGTATCCCTTCTGTCGTCGATGATAAGATGAGTAACGATTCTTTTCACACCCTTTTTAACAAGAGCTTCGTGAGCAGCTTTTACAGCTTTGAACACCTCATCAATTGATGAGACCTCGATTACTGTACCCATGGGGGTTAGCTGGTATTTAATTCCAAGGTTTTCAATGGCTTCTATAGCATCAGAAATATGCCCGCTCATGCTTGTACTCCCAGTTCCAAGCGCAACGATCTCAAGTTCTGCTGTGATGATATGTTTCATATGATTTTTTTGGCTGTAATGAGATATATACTTTCACCTATCAAAATTGAAATTCTGCTTAACAATTTTTAGAGCACAGTATTCACCACACATGCTACATGTTTGTTCATCATGTGAAGCCCTGCTCTCCCTTACTGCTCTTGCGTATTCAGGGTCAATGGCTAATTCATACATCCTCTCCCACCTTAAATCCCTTCGTGCTCTCCCCATCTCAAGGTCTTTATCCCTTGCATTGTTTTTAATCATGTCCCCTATATGAGCAGCGATTCTTGCAGCCATAACACCTTTCCTTACATCCTCTACATTGGGTAATGCTAAATGCTCTGCAGGCGTGACATAGCAGATAAAGTCTGCGCCATATGCGCTTGAAAGCGAGGCGCCGATCGCAGCTACCAGATGGTCATACCCAGGTGCGATATCTGTAACTAAGGGTCCTAACATATAGAAGGGCTTCTCACCGCTCAAACGCTTCATTAGCTTAACGTTCGCCTCGATCTCATCAATGGGTATATGACCGGGTCCCTCGATTATTGTCTGCACACCTGCTTCATGAGCTTTATCTGACAACTCTGCATTGATGATGAGTTCCTGAATCTGTGCTCTATCCGTGGAGTCGTGTATCGCACCAGCACGCATACCATTGCCCATGCTCAGGGTAACCTCATGTTCCTTCATGATCTCAAGCAGATAATCGAACTCACTGTATAAGGGATTCTCCTTCTCATTATACAGCATCCACGCTGTCATGAAAGCACCACCTCTTGAGCACAGGCCTCCAAACCTTCCCTGTTTTTTAAGCCTTTCAAGGGTCATGAGATTGATACCAGTATGTATTGCCATGAAATTCGTCCCAAGCTTTGCCTGTTCCTCTGTAATCCTGAACAGGTCGTCTTCTCTCATATGCACAGCAGCGCCATACTTTCTTATAGCTTCAATAAACGCTTGGTATAATGGTACACTTCCTACCGAAAGATTGGTTGAAGCAATTATTCTTTTTCTGATTTCATAGAGGTCTCCACCTGTTGAAAGTTCCATCAGGGTATCAGCACCTGCTGCTTCTGCAGCCTTTGCCTTCTGAACTTCCATCTCAATATCCACGATATCTGTTGAGGTTCCTATGGATGCATTCACCTTTGTGCGCAAACCCTTTCCTATCCCAACGGGTTTGGTATAGCGATACGGACTGACAGGAATCACAATCCTGCCACTTGCTATTCCCCGCCTTATGAACTCTGGGTCAACACCCTCATCCTTGGCAACTTGTTTCATTTCTTCTGTAATAATACCCTTTTTTGCGTCATGTATGAGACTCATGAGTACTCCTCAGGAGCGGATGCATATTAAATTTAGCCAATCTTTATACCTTTAATAGTCTATTTAAAAATACATGCGGATTGCTCTGAAGGTTGCGTATATTGGCACTGACTACCATGGTTTCCAGGAACAGCCTGCTTTAAGAACAATAGAAGGCGAGCTTTTAAGAGCACTCAGAGAGCTTGGTATCATCAATAACAGGCATGAAGCCAACTATATTGCAGCAGGGAGAACAGACAAAGGTGTGCATGCTTTAGGTCAGGTAATTGCCTTTGATACAGATAATCCTGACATGGCTCAGCCAAGAATAATAAACAGCAGGCTTCCAGATACAATATGGATATGGGCTAAAGCCATGGTTGATGAGGATTTTGACCCACGTAGAGATGCGTTATATCGAGAGTATAGATACATAATGTATGGGAAATATGATATCTCCCTGCTCAGGAAGGCTTCACGAATGCTCCAGGGTGTGCATGATTTTGCAAATTTTGTCACTCCAGATAAGAATAGAACCACTATATGCAATATTGAGAAGATAGATATGCGTGTGGAGAGAGAGTTTGTAATAATGGATATCAAGGCAGATTATTTCCTCTGGCATATGGTTAGGAAGATAGCTACCGCATTAAGAATGGTTGGGAGTGGAGCAAGAGATATAGCATGGGTTGAGCAGATGCTTGAGCCCTCTGAATTCAGAGAAAGTCTTGAACCCGCTCCTGCCTATGGGCTTGTTTTCAAGAATGTAAGCTATCCCAACATTGAGTGGAATGTGGATGATTACACGTGCAAAATCATACAGGAAGACCTGGATAAGCTATTTTTATGGTATGGTGTGATGGCAGAGGTTGTGAAGGAATTAAATCAGGGTATGATAACATAGCATGCTCGTAGCATTTGAGCTTTCAGGCGAGCATAACACCCTTCCTATATCTGAGGTGCTTGCATGTCTTGAATCTTTTGGTGTTGATTTCAAACCTTATCTTTTGCTAGAGGGATGTTTGATTATCGATATAAAAAGCAAAGATGTACTAACAAGGTTATCAGAGCGACTTTCCATGACCCATAATATCATTAAAGTTATATGCATGGCAGAAGAGGAGAAGATTCTCGACCTTATAAAAAGCTCGGAGATTGAGGTTAAAGGAACATATGTGGTAAGGGTGAGGAGGATAAAAGGGTATTCCAAAGTCAATACAGTTTTGATGGAGCGAAGAATCGGCAAGCTATTGTATCAAAAGGGCTTACGTGCCAATCTTGAGCATCCTAATATAAGCTTCAGGCTATTGCTCACGGAAAATATGGGAATCTTTGGCTATATTATAGCTTCGGTTAACAGGGGGGCGTTTGAAGCTCGGAAGCCCCAGTACAAGCCATTCTTTTATCCTGGAGTACTTATGCCAAGAGTTGCCAGAGCACTCGTGAACATATCAAAGCCAGGAGAATATCTCCTAGACCCTTTCTGCGGAACAGCCGGCATTCTTGTGGAGGCTGGGTTGATAGGTGTTAAGGTTATAGGAGGAGATGTGCAGAAAAGGTTATTACTTGGGGCAAAAATCAATCTTGATTACTATAATGTTGATTACACTTTGTTATATCAGGATGCATCTAAGCTTTCACTCAAAGATAATAGCATTGACTCCGTGGTTACTGACCCTCCCTATGGCAGGTCAGCATCAATTAAAGCTCCTTCGTTAGAATGCCTTATTACAGGTTCTTTGGAAGAGATTCATCGTGTGTTAAAGCAAAAAAGACGTGCAATCTTTATTTTCAATCGTTCAATTGATGATATTATTGAGAGTATAAGATTCAAGATTCTTGAGCTTCATATACAAAAGGTTCATAGGAGTCTTACAAGATATATATACGTGCTTGAGAAATAATCATTTCTGAGCTATTATAATGTTGGAACGACCCTTTTTTATTTTCTTGATTAACCCCCTATCTTCTAAATCTGAGATCATCAGACTGATTTTTGCCTCTGAGCAGGAGAGTTTCTTTCTTAACTCCTTCTGTGTCACTCTTCCCCCTGATTTCAGTATAACTTCAAGGAGATTACTCAGATCCTCTGGTAGTTCTGTGCTTGTTTCAACATTACCAGTTTTTTTCTTCAGGAGCCAGTAGATGATTATGGCTGGTATTATTAGAAAAATAGTATAAACATATTTATTATCATTATTCTTGAGCTCCACATCGGTAAGATTGATGTCTCCGAGAAACTCGTATTCAGACCCTGTTGGTGGAAAAAGCAGAAGGTCAATGGTGAAATTTCCTTCTCTATCTATCCGAATGTCCTCTTCATCATAATAAACAAGAACATTATTCTGGTAGTATCTGGCTGTAATACGGTAGCTGCCTGGAGGGAGTTCAAAAGAATAGGTTCCGTCAGTTGCAACTATGGATTGTGCGGGTGTGGAGTTCACCTCTACAATCACATTCCTGAGAGGTTTTTCAAAATCCGACCATGCATAGATGGTGCCATGTACTCTTGCAGCGTATGATGTTGGAATGAGAAGGAGCAGTATTATTGCAGGCATGATTCTCATTAGATTCATGCTAATAGTTTTGCTCTCATCTCATTTATAACCGTAACTTTACAAAACAAACAAAATAGCAAAAGGTAAATAGGTTGTAAGGAATAGCAAAGTCTGATTTTGAAGATATGATTGACGAAGAAGTGATAGAAAACTACATTGAACGCTTTACCTTCAAGAGGATGATCATTATTCCAGTGATACTGCTGGTATTATCCATTTTTATTCTGGCTTACACAACATACACTACTGGTTCACCTGTAAAGCTTGGATTTGAGTTCAAAGGTGGGGTTGCGATAAGTTTTGACAGCACAAAAACCCCTGATGAACTCAAGGCTGAATTCCAGGCTTACAATGTGATTCAGGCAAGAGAGTATGGTGGAACTCAGCGCAAACTTTTACAGTTTGGTCCTATGACAGAGGAGCAGTTAAACGAAGTTACCAGAAAAATCAACTCTGAATATACAAATGTTGAGATAAAGCAGATGGGGGAAGTGGTGAGTAAATCCCTGCAGAAACAGGCGTTATACGCAATATTTCTTTCATTTCTTGGCATGGCAATTGTGGTTTTCATTATCTTTAGAACTTTTGTCCCAGCTGTTGCTGTAGTGATTTCAGCTTTTGCCGACATTGTTTTTGCAGCAGCAATGATGGATATAGCTGGCATTAACCTATCCCTTGGAACAGTGGCTGCTCTTCTGATGCTCATAGGTTATTCCGTTGATACTGATATTCTTCTAACCAACCGATTGCTCAAACGAAAAGGAGAGATCAAGCATAAGATAAAGGATGCCATGAAAACAGGGTTAACCATGACCACTACAACAATGGTGGCTCTTGTTGCTCTGTTTATTGTATCATCTGGTTCTTATCTCACATCAACATTCACCCGTATAGACATTATAAGGGATATCTCAGTAGTCCTTATTTTTGGACTAACAGCTGATTTGATAAATACGTGGATGACCAATATGGGAATACTAAGGTGGTATGTGGAGAAAGGTAAAGGGGAGAAACTACCCAAGAAAAGGAGAAAAACATGAATGAGGAGAAGCCTTTTTACAAGAATCCAAGGGTGTTACTACTGATACTGGTCGTTCTTGGTTCCATTATTGTTATAAAACCTACTTACTCAGAAGGGAAATTTCATAGCAATCTGAAGTATGGTCTTGAACTGGAAGGAGGTTCATGGCTACAGCTTCAACTTCAGGGAGTGATTGTTCAGGTTGATGCTAACCCAAGTAAAATTGTTCATATAGAGTTCGGAAGGCTACTTAATGACCCGAATATTACTGTGAATCAAATCACCCCTAATTCCATTACCTTCACCACATCCAGGCAAGTTACTAAAAAGACCATTGATTCCTTTGGATTCGGTATCTCAACCATATCAAAAGCAAAAAATGGCGGTACACAAATAACACTGAACACGAACAAGATTGCTCTGATTCAGAGGTATCTTGAGAACAGATTGAATGCTGAAGTTATCCAGATTCCTGGAAACTTCATCAGGTTTGAGATACGAAAAGCTGTGACAAAAGAAGAATTGAATGACATTCTGAAACCCGTGGATGGTAAGATTATAAGGTTCAGAGAAGGGGTTACAGAGCAAACCAGCAGTCTTGTAAAGAAGATACTGGATGATAAACTTAACACCCTTGGACTCAAGGATATCCCTATAACAACATGGGGAGATAACTATATTCTCATCGATCTTGCTGGTGTGGATATAACAACAGCAAAGGAGATTGCAGCGAAACCTGGTAAATTCGAGATCCGGATACAGGTGAAGGGAAACAAAACTGAGCATGTGCTTTATGGAAACGAGATTGTCAGGGTGGGTGTACCTGAGAAGGATAAGACTGGAGCATGGGGTGTTTCCTTTGTTCTTACAGACAAGGGTGCAAAGGCTCTTAGAGATGCTGCCATAAAGTATGGAGCTGTCACAAATCCTGAAGCTCATTATCTCAACATGTACTTGGATGAGAAGCTTGTTTATAGTGCACCTCTCGCCTTGGAGCTTGCAAAGAACATTCGAAACGTACCTGTGAAAAATCTTGTGGCAAGAACAGG
>CAZCRM010000078.1:0-7603 GCA_964501085.1 uncultured Methanosarcinales archaeon
GAAATGATGCATTGAAATAAATCAGACGAATAAATTAGAACCTCTTGAATGTCGGTATAAAAGCTCCTCATACCTATTAAGTTTCTCAATCAACTTATTGTACCTTATTCTTGGAAATAACTTCAAATCTTCTATGAAATGGATATATGCATGCTTTATAACACCATTACAATGTAAATGAGCTAAAATTCCTACAATTATCAAATCATATAACGATATAACTTCTAGGATGGGTAATGCTCTTCTACTGTTGGTTTAATCAGGTTTGTATCGTTTTTAATTTT
The DNA here is from genome assembly GCA_964501085.1 of uncultured Methanosarcinales archaeon. Classification (GTDB taxonomy): domain Archaea; phylum Halobacteriota; class Methanosarcinia; order Methanosarcinales; family Methanoperedenaceae; genus CAZCRM01. Next base: position 285 of record CAZCRM010000078.1, read on the forward strand.
TTGTACTTATTTATGAGGTTCATAGCTATTTATTTATTAGCTTTGGTAGGAATTATGGTACAATATCTTCAACTATCGGTTCATTCAGGAATTGTTAGTTAATAGAAGAAAGCACCACCTTTAATCCCATGAGATCAACCAATAACATGCTAACTCTTACCAGAACAGAGAACGCCATACCAATCTCTCGAGTTATTCCAAAGAATGAAAAAGCTAAGATTACTCCTCCTTCCATCAATCCAAGACCTGCTGGGGATACTGGTACGAACATGAGTATGGTTATTAATGGATGAAGTAAAAAGAAAACAAAAAGTGGGAGATCAATTCCCAGAGCTTTGCCAAGGTAAAACCAGTGAAGAGCAGCAAAACTCCATCCTATAAAATATAATATCAGAATAACTCTGATACTATGCTTTATCTGGATACTCCTTTCTTTAAAGAAAGAAAGATTTTCATTAAATTTTTTTAAAAACGGAAACTTACCTAAAAGGTTTGAGGTCAGATGTTCCTCATGCCATGAAATCATCAGCATTATAATTCCTACAATCAACAGAAAAGCTGCTCCTATCCCAACAGAAAGGAGCACATTTTCGCCGATATCTGAAACCGTAGCTATGTATATTACGGCAGCTATGGCTCCACCTACCTTAAGTATAAATTCAATACCCTGTGGCGAAAAAATACACGCCATGCCATCGGTTATACTTGCTCCTACTCTCTTTTTCAATATAGCAGGAGTCAGAAAATATCCGCTCCTCCCTGGGGTGATATCACCTGCTATCATACCCCCTACATGGGAAATAAATACTTCCCTGAATTTGATACCATATCCAATACGGCTCATTAAGTATTTTAATCTGTATGCAAGCACGAAATTAAGACCAAGGTATGAAAAACAGGCAAGAATGAAATATGAAAGGCTGGTTTCTTTCAGTGCATATACCACTTCACTGAGATTGAGCTTGTTCAGAATAGCAACAATGATTATTATTCCTAAGATTATCTGAACAACAACACCTTTCCTCATTTCCATAGCATATTATCGTTCATGGTTAAATGTTTGGTGCTGGAGTGCTTGAACATCATCGCTTTTATAGTATTCTGCTCTATGATAATTAAAAACCGCTTTGAGCAGAGCGAAAAGCGGCGCATTAAAAAATTATTTTGTTTTCAGGCGTCTCGCTTCGCTCGGACAGTTTTTTGGTTTATGTCAAGTTATGCAGATAACTATAATACATTACTTTCACTTTTTATACCAGAACAGATATAACTAATGAAGGATAATAACAAGAAAGATGTTTCTGGAAGATGTTATAATAAAAGTTAAAGGTATGACATGCGCTCATTGCGAAAAAAAGGTATATGATGCTGTAATGGGCGTGAAAGGAGTTAAGAAGGTAGATGTAAACCACAAAAAAGGTGAAGTAAAGCTTTCATTTGATTCCTCTCTTACAACGCTTGAAACCATCAAGAAAGCCATTGAAGATTCAGGTTATGAGGTCGAAGAAGAAAAAGAGACTTGTCCCATACCTGTAATCCAACAAAAAGAAGAAAAATCAAGAGAAAAGCTTTCCTCTGAGAAAACAAAGAAAGTTACCCTTCCCATTACTGGTATGACATGTACTTCATGCGCCCAGAATATTGAGAAGGCGCTGAACAATATAGAAGGGGTGAGAGCTGAGGTTAACTTAGCGAGTGAAAAAGCGGTTGTTCATTATGATCCTGAGAAGGTTGAGCTTGATACCATTATTCATGAAATTGAAAAACTTGGGTATGGAGTGGTTAAAGAAAATAAAGAGGTTGTGTTTAATATCACAGGCATGAGCTGTGCCACATGTGTGCAGACTATCGAGAAGGTCACTAAGAAAATCTCTGGTGTGCTTGAAGCTTCGGTGAATTTGAGTGCAGAGAAAGGCAGGTTTGTGTATAACCCTACTCTTGTAACACCTGAGGAGATTAAACAAGCCATAGAGAAGATTGGATACACTGTTCGAGGAATAGAAGAGGAAGAAGGGGTGGATACAGAAAGAGAAGCACGGGAGAAGCATATAGCCGTAATGAAGAAGAGATTAATAGTGGCAGCAGTAGTTGGTGCTGTGGTCACTTTCCTCACCTATGGAAAATATATAGGTCTTCCAGCGTTTCCAGGGCTATTGTGGGTGGAGTTTCTTCTAGCTACTCCTGTGATGTATTACTCTGGTAAAGGCATGTTTACTGCTGCTTACAGAGCTTTATCACACAAAACTCTGAGCATGGATGTAATGTATTCTATGGGTGTTGGCTCAGCCTATATAGCAAGTGTTTTTGCAACAATAGGTTTACTACCCCAAGATTTCGTGTTCTATGAAACCGCTGTATTGCTTATGGCTTTTCTTTTGCTTGGAAGATTGCTTGAAGCAATAGCAAAAGGAAGGACTTCAGAAGCGATAAAGAAGCTCATGGGGTTACAGGCTAAGACAGCAACTGTGTTACGGGATGGAAAAGAGGTTGAGATTCCCATTAAAGATGTGAAAGTTGGGGACATAGTAGTGATAAAGCCTGGGGAGAAGATTCCTGTGGATGGGATTGTTGTTGATGGGGAGAGTTACGTAGATGAGGCTATGATTACAGGAGAGCCCATACCCAACCTGAAAAAGAAAGGTGATGAGGTTATAGGAGCTACAATAAACAAGAATAGCGTGCTCAAAATTGAGGCAAAGAAAGTCGGGAAAGATACGCTCTTAGCCCAGATAATAAAGCTGGTTGAGGAAGCTCAGAGTTCAAGACCACCAATCCAGAGGTTGGCGGATAAGATAATCACATATTTCATACCTACCGTGCTGGTGATTGCAGCAGTGTCATTCACATACTGGTATTTCATAGCTGGCATGCCTTCAGTGTTTGCTTTCATAGCTCTGATTTCTGTACTTGTTGTTGCATGTCCTTGCGCCTTCGGACTTGCTACCCCAACTGCCCTCACAGTTGGGATGGGGAAAGGTGCAGAATCTGGAATTCTTATCAAGAATGGAGAAGCATTAGAGCTTGCAAGAAATGTTACAACGGTCATCTTTGATAAGACTGGTACATTAACAATAGGAAAGCCAGAAGTAACGGATATAGTTACCTTCAGTAGAAATGAAGAAGAGGTGTTGAAAATAGTTGCCTCTGCTGAGAAGGGTTCAGAACATCCATTAGCAAATGCTGTTGTGAGGAAGGCAAAGGAGAAAGAACTGGACATTGTAGATCCAGAAGAGTTCGAGGCAATCACGGGGAAGGGAGTGAAAGCAAAATTAAATGGTTCAACGATTTTAATTGGGAACAGAAAATTGATGGAAGAAAACGGGTATAAAATTGAAGATCATATGGAGCAGGAGATACAGAGACTTGAAAAAGAGGCGAAGACCGCTATAATCGTTGCTGTTGATGGCACGATTACAGGAGTTATAGGTATTGCTGACAAGGTGAAAGATACCGCAATTGAGACCATCGAACAGCTTCATAAAATGAGAAGAAAGGTTGCCATGATTACAGGAGATAACAGGAGAACAGCAGATGCTATTGCCAGACAGCTTAAGATAGACAGGGTTATGGCTGAAGTTTTGCCACAGGATAAGGCAAATGAGGTGAAAAGGCTACAGGATGAAGGTGAAACAGTAGCCTTTGTGGGAGATGGAATCAATGATGCTCCCGCACTTGCTCAGGCAGATGTTGGTATAGCAATAGGTAGTGGAACAGATATTGCCATCGAATCCGGAGAGATTGTCTTGATAAAGGATGATTTGAGAGATGTGGTTGGTGGTATTAAGCTGAGTGCTAAAACACTGGGTAAAATAAAGCAGAATATATTCTGGGCATTGATTTACAACACAACCCTGATTCCGGTTGCTGCAGGAGTGTTGTATCCTTTTACTGGCATTACTTTTAAGCCTGAGTGGGCAGGAGCAGCTATGGCTCTAAGTTCAGTTTCTGTGGTTACTAACTCGTTACTTCTCAAGAGATACAGGATAAGGAACTAAAAAATCTTCCTTAACAATGACTATAAAACTATAGTTTACTATTAGGTTATGGTTTATTAGCTCAGTAACTATGGTCAACCACGAAGAAATCATTACCCTTAGAAAAAGTTTTGATTCAGTGAAGCAGAGACAACAAAATAATTATGATCTTGAGGATAGAAAAGAGAAGCTTAAAGAAGCAAGGAAGCTATGTGTTGGGAATGAAGAATTGCTTGAAGAAGCTTTAGAGAAATTAAGGAACAATGGGATAAAGGTTTACCTAGCTAAGGAAAAACACGATGCTATCCAAGCGATTCTTAATGAGGTGGGAGAGGAAAAACTTGTTGTAAAGTCCAAATCCAATGTAACGAAGGAGATAGAACTGACAAAAACACTTGAGGAAAAAGGAATAACAGTGGTTGAAACCGATATAGGGGATAGAATCCTGCAAATCATGAATGCATACCCTTCTCATCCCACAGGTCCTGTGGCACATCTTTCTGTGAAGCGAATCGCAAGTGTACTTGCTACCTATTATAAAAGGCAAATAAGGGAAGAAGCTGAAGATATCGTCAACGTTGTTAGGGAGGATATCCTTTTTCATCTCAAACATGCAAGAATTGGAATCACAGGGGCGAATGCTATAACCATAGAAGAAGGAGCTATTTTGCTGGCGCATAATGAGGGAAATATCTACGAGGTCATGAAGAAGGATAAACATATCGTTATAACCACTATAGACAAGCTTTACCCAAATATTGAATCTGCAATCAACATGATAAAAATTGTAAGCTTTAATGCCACTGGCTCATTAATACCTTCGTTCATAGAGGTTATCAGTGGTTTAAGTAAAACAGCGGATGTGGAGAAGAAATTTGTTAAAGGAATTCATCAACCTTATGAAATTATTTTGATATTGCTGGATAACAAACGAAGCGAGCTTGCAAAGCATGAATTTAAAGAGCTTCTATATTGCGTAGGATGTGGAAACTGCCTGCTTTACTGCCCCATGTATAATGTCATTGGTAATGAGTATGCGGAAAATAACTACTTAGGGGGAAGAGGACTTGCTTACAATTCTGTTTACAGCAATATGAAAAACCCCAAACTTGAGCTGTGCTTAAGATGTGGTAAATGCAAACAGTATTGTCCTTTAGAGATAGATATACCCAATATAATCAGGAAAATCAGAAGCAAAACTACTTCTTCAGAGCTGCATTATTTCCTGAAATCCCACATGATATGGATGTATTACCTGCTAAGACTGAAAATCATGAGTTCGTTGTTAAGAAAAAGATGATAGTTCAGAACTCAGACAACTTCAACTGCCTTTTAACGCATTTCTCCCCAGGAATTTCAACAGGATACACACCAGTTAAGCATCCCATGCATAAATCTTCTATAGGAATACCAATGGATTTAACTAATCCCTCAATGCTCACATATCCTAAGGAATCAGCGTTAATCACCGCCTCCACACCTTTCACAGCCTTATAGGCTGCCACAAGTTCCTTCCTTGTGGGCATATCAATACCAAGATAACAAGGCGAGATTATAGGAGGTGAGGCAACTCTCATGTGCACCTCTTTTGCTCCTGACTTTCGAATAAGGTCAATGATTCTTCTTGAGGTTGTCCCTCTCACAATGCTGTCATCCACCAGCACTACACTTTTACCCTTTATATTTGGTTTTATGGTGTTGAGTTTGAGTCTGACAGCGGTCTCTCTCATATCCTGCCCTGGCATGATGAAGGTTCTCCCCACATACCTGTTTTTCATCAACCCTTCAAGATAGTCTATTCCTGATCTCTTAGAGAAACCAATGGCATAGGTGATGCCAGAGTCTGGAACAGGGCAGACAATATCAGCTTTTACTGGGTGTTCCTCAAAAAGTGTCTTGCCTATGCACATTCTAACATCATACACAAGCTGACCATCAATGACAGAGTCTGGGCGTGCAAAGTATATATACTCAAAAACGCAATGAGCGTAGTTTTTTGACCTGTATAACTGATGACTCTCATACGTGCCATTGCTGAATATGAGCATCTCACCAGGTCTCACATCACGAATGAATTCTCCATTGAGTATATCGATGGCAACGCTCTCAGAAGCTACAATATAACCATTCTCTATTTTCCCAAAACAGAGAGGCTTGATTCCCAGAGGGTCTCGAACTACTACGAGTTTGTTATCCACCCATATCGTTAGAGAATATGACCCAACAAGACTTTTCATCAATTCCTTGATGGCGTCTTTCAACTCAAGCTGCATGAGTTTTTTCGCCAATAAATGTGCTATAACCTCAGTATCAGAATCAGAAATGAATATTCTTCCTTCTTTTTCAAGTTCGTTCCTTAACTCTTTTGAATTCACAAGATTACCATTATGAGCGATGGCTATACTCCCGCTTTTGGAACTGACAAGGAAAGGCTGACAGCTTTCAATGCTTGAACCGCCTGTGGTGGAATAGCGCACATGACCTATACCCACATTACCTTTTAAGCGTTTGATATCCTGCTTTTTAAAAACCTCAGACACCAGCCCCATACCCTTCAGAGTGGTAATGTTATTACCATCATGAACAGCTATACCAGCGGATTCCTGTCCTCTGTGCTGAAGGGCATAAAGAGCGTAGTAGATGGATAATGCGGCATAACTTTCACTCTTAAGAGATACCCCAACTATACCGCATTCTTCATGCAACAGGGTCACCTTAAAACCTTAAATCAATATCCTGCTTTTTCCTGCCATTTATAGGATCTCATGCGGGCACTCCTGCCAAATCCACATGATGCACACATTTTGGTATGGGTATTAAATGAAACCCTGCCACACCGCCTGCACTTCACATGCGTCTTTTTCTGGCGCTTACCCATGGAAGTGGTTCCTTTTGACATGATATCACCTATGGAGAGATGAATACAATATTATCCCCTCGCACAACCACAGTTCCTAGGGGGATTGTCTTGTTCTCTTTTATTTCCTCGGCATTTCCAAGCACAAGGTTCATATGCATATCATACCCTTGCAGCTCTCCTCTAAACTCTCTTCCTCCCTTTAACCGTACCAATACCGACTTATTCAATGCACTGTTCAGAATGTCAAGGGGTCTTTTTCCCATAAATGCTTCCTTAATCAGTTAACAATAATTGTAGCTCAAAGTAGTTGATACAATATTTAAAACTATTGCTCTATTAAGCGTTCTGTATAGTCCCATAATTTTTTCACATTAGACTCTTTTCAATATTTTCAGACATATTTTCACAACCCAAATAGTCTATAACCTATACCAAAGATGGCTTCTGGTGGCATTTTTCTCCAGAATGCCTGTTCTGGTGTCTCA
>CAZCRM010000079.1:0-7529 GCA_964501085.1 uncultured Methanosarcinales archaeon
TGTCAGATTCTTCTTTGGAACAACATAGACAGCGGTCTCCTTACCAAACAGCCTTAGAGTCTTCTTATTGCTGTAATACTTGTCAAGGGAGATGGAGTTTATTTTCACTCCCATCTCCTTCAGCATATTCATTGCTTTTGCAAAGGCATCCTTCTCTGATCTGTTAGAATAGCCAAATCCGACATACATTCCCGTATCAAGATCAATTATCCTGATACCTGAAGTCTCTACCTTTCTTCTTCGGATTACTCCTGTAGTGCTTTGTAACTGTTAGACTGTAACCAGTCCCATCTCCTGAAAATTCACCCGAAATGCCTTCATCCTTCAACAGCAAAACAAAGAGGTTGTGCAAAACAATTCTTACTTCTTCATCCGAATAAAGTCTTTCTATTGTTTTATAGCTAACTTTGAAACCAAATAAGGGCTCAAATAACTCCAGCAATTCTTCAACATCCCTGTTTGATTTGTTCATTAGCCTTGCAAACAAAAAGAGCATTAATCTTTTCTCTAAATCAACTTCCTTAGGTCTTCCCACCTTTTTCTGCATATTTATCATGCAAGCTTTCTTTACGTATTCTGGAAGCTTTCTCAGCCTTTCCTTAACAATTTCTCTCTTCCGTTCCCATTTGGTATATGGATACTTACCCTTACTTTCTTGCCTTATTTCCTCAACTAATTCATCTAAAACTTCTAAACCTTACAAACTTCCTTGTCACCCTGAAGTTCAGGTTCATATCCAAAATTCAACCAAAAAGTATTTAAGTATTTCTATGGATATACTAAATATGAGAAGAGTTGAAGTTAAGAAGGAAGATTTTGTTTTGAGGGAAGAAGTTGAGGTAGTATTCGAGAAGAAAATTACACCATTCGGAAATTCAGCAAAGGTTGATGTCCCTAAGAGGTATCTGGGGCGAAGGGCTTATGTGATCGTTGTTAGAGACTGAGAAAGTTTTGTCCCAAAACCTCTTTCAATCCTCATTTTATAAGGATTTGTTTTGAAACTATATATTAGCTCCTTTATCTTCTTTATATCCTGTTTTAGTATAGATTGCCTCACTGGGTATATCCATCTGTATTTGTTTGTGTTTTGCTGGAAAGTATACAAATCCTTTCATGTGCTCATATATGATGAAAAACTTTATCTTCGAGTAATCTCATATTTGAGTAGCATCTCAAAAATGAGGGAGTATATGGATATACAATCTCTGAAGAAACTAGCCCTTCTCGGAGCTCACCAGAAACCTGTGGAACTCTCCTCTATTGAGTTCGCCTCACACATAGATGCAAGTCCGCAGACCGCAGCAAGAAAACTCAAAGCTTTAGAGGATGAAAGGCTGATATCAAGACAGATTCTGCATGATGGGCAGATAATCACATTAACAGAGGATGGCATAAACGTTCTGCAGAGGGAGTACTATGATTATCAGAAGATTTTCTCCAAGAACAATTCTAAAAAAATTTTAAAAGGACGGGTAATCACAGGACTGGGCGAGGGGCAGTATTACATATCTCTTGAAGGGTACAGAAAACAGTTCAAAGAGAAACTTGGATTTGACCCCTATCCTGGTACCCTGAACCTCAAACTCGATAAACCCAGTGTAGAGCTTCGAAAGAGAATAATCCCAGCTATAAAAATTTCAGGATTTATGGATCAGAATAGAACCTTTGGTGAAGCTTCCTGCTTCAATGTCATGATAAAGGATGTGAGAGGTGCAGTGATTATTCCTGAACGTACCCATTACCCTGAGGATGTAATAGAGGTGATCGCTCCGTTAAATCTCAGGGAATATTTAAAAGTGAAGGATGGAAGCATTGTTGAGGTGGAGGTAATTAATGATTGAAAGAGCTATCAAAGCTATACGTAATGGAGAATTCATTCTCTTGTATGATGACGATCATAGAGAGGGCGAGACTGACCTTGTAATCCCTGCACAGAGTGTTACCCCAAAGGATATTGTTCGTCTGCGCAGAGATGGAGGCGGACTTATATGCGTAGCCATTCATGGAAAAGCTGCTGATTTGCTGGGATTACCCTATATGGCTGATATACTGAGAAGGGTTTCCCTGAACGGCTATAAACCCATAGGTAGTGTTGTGGAAAAGAAAGGAGATATACCATATGATGCCAGATCCTCCTTCTCATTATGGGTGAATCACAGAAACACCTTCACAGGCATTACAGATAATGATCGGGCACTTACCATTAATAAGATTGCCGAGGTTGTGGAAAGGGTGTTAAAAGGTGAGAGGGTAAATTTCGGAAATGAATTCAGATCCCCAGGTCATGTGCCTGTGCTTCGTGCAGCCTCAAAGCTTTTAAATGAAAGGCGTGGGCAGACTGAACTCTCAGTACAGTTAGCTGTGATGGCAGGGATATGTCCTTCAATGGTGGTGTGCGAGATGCTTGATGGGAATACAGGTAAAGCACTTTCAAAAGAGGATGCAAAGAGGTATGCCATACAGCATAACCTGCCATTTGTTGAAGGAAAGGATATAATAGCTTCATGCTAGCTGTTTTTCTAAACAGATAGTTTCATAAGCATGTTGTATGCCATTGAGACCAATGCTATAACAAAAAAATTCGATGGACTAACCGCGGTGAACAGCATCACCATCTCAGTAAAGCCAGGAGAACTATTCGGGCTTCTTGGTCCCAATGGTGCAGGAAAGACCACACTGATAAGCATGTTATCTACCATGATAACCCCTTCAAGTGGTAACGCAAAGGTATGGGGGTTTGATGTTGTTAAAGAATCCTCCTTAGTTAGAAAGAACATTGGTGTAGTATTCCAAGATACTACCTTGGATGAAAGACTTACTGGCAGAGAGAATCTTGACCTTCATGGCAGATTCTATGGTATGAATAGTAAGCTCAGGAAGAAAAGAATCGAGGAGGTTCTTTCCCTTGTTGAACTCACGGATAGAGCAGATACCATTGTTAAAACCTATTCTGGAGGGATGATGAGGCGTCTTGAGATTGCCAGAGGGTTGATGCATCATCCCAATGTTCTGTTTCTTGACGAACCTACATTAGGTCTTGACCCGCAAACAAGACGTCATATCTGGGAGTATATAAAATCTCTGAATAAAGAAGAGGGTATGACCATCGTACTCACCACCCATTATATGGAAGAGGCTGATAGTCTGTGTGATAGAGTTGCAATAATAGATAATGGTAAAATCGTTGCCATGGATACCCCTGAAGCTCTGAAGAATACGCTGGGAGGGGATGTGATAACACTGGAGTTAGAGCATCCTGAAAATATTAATAAACTATCCCATATATACAGAACAAATGGATATTCTGGTATGCTCTCCCAGAAAGAGAATCAGATTTTCATAACATGTTTGGAAGGGGAACGACAGATACCCCATATACTTAATATTGCCATGAATGCTGGCATCTCCATTCTCTCGGTAAATCTGAGAAAACCTACGCTTGATGATGTGTTTATTTATTATACAGGACATGGGATAAGAGATAAAGAGCCAAGTGAAGTTGAAAGAATAGGGTACAAACTCAGGGCAAGGAGAACATAATGTTCAGTGAACTTAATACCATATACACCATGTGGCTTCGAGAGATGCTTAGATTTTCCCGATCAAAATCCCGTATTGTGGGCGCTCTCTCTACCCCTCTGTTTTTCCTTGTGATTCTTGGCACAGGCTTCAGCTCAAGCCTTCAGTTTCGTAATGGAAGCGTGTTTGACAAAAGCTATCTTGCACCTGGTTTGATCGGTATGGCGGTGCTTTTTTCATCCTTAATGGGGGGAGTCTCCATAATATGGGATAGAGAATTTGGATTTCTTAAAGAGATACTGATTGCACCTGTAAGTAGATTCTTTGTAGCGCTTGGAAAAGCTGTGGGAGGAGTCACAACCGCCATGATACAGGGAATACTGATTATGATAATTGGATGGGGTATTGGTGTTGATTATACCTCAATCACAGGAGTGCTTCTGAGTATCGGAGTGATGTTTGTGGTTGGTATAGGGTTTATTGGTCTTGGGATAGCGGTGGCATCAAGGATAGAGAGTCATGAAGGATATCAGATGGTCATGAGTTTTCTTACCATGCCCCTTGTGCTCCTGAGTGGAGCGTTTTTTCCCATCTCTAACCTGCCAACATGGTTGAGTATTCTTGTGTACATCAATCCTCTCACCTATGGTGTAGAGGCACTAAGATGGTGCCTGCTTGGATACTCTATGATACCTGTATCCTTATGCATGATTATTATAACCATATTTGCTTTTTTGATGATATTCATAGGTGGAAGGTTGTTTGGTAGAATGAGGTCATGATATGATTATTCTCTCAGGGGGCACAGGAACTCCGAAACTCATCAAAGGTTTGAGGATGCTTCTTCCTGATAGTGAGATAACTGTTATAGTGAATACAGCAGAGGATATCTTTGTTTCTGGAAACCTTGTTTCTCCTGACCTTGACACCATATTATACCTTTTTTCAGGTATGCTGGATGAAACAAAGTGGTGGGGGGTAAAGAACGACACGTTTCATACACATAAAATTCTTAAAAAACTTGGGATAGAAGAGAAACTTATAATCGGAGATACTGACCGAGGTTTTCATATTTACAGGTCTGAGATGATGCGAAGGGGTGCAAGCCTGACAGATGCTACACTCCAGCTTTCCTTAAAATTGGGGATAAAAGCTAAAATTCTACCCATGTGCAACGAAAAGGTGGATACCATGATAGTAACTTCTAAAGGAGTAATGCATTTTCAGGATTTCTGGGTAGGAATGCGTGGAGAGCCAGAGGTTGTTGATGTTATATTAGAGGGAATTGAAAAAGCAAAACCCACAGAAGAGGTACTTAAAGCTATGGAAGACGAAGATTATGTTATCATAGGGCCTAGTAATCCTATAACAAGCATCTTGCCAATTATAGCACTCAAGGGCATAAAAGAGATGCTAAAAAAGAAGAAGGTAGTTGCTGTAAGCCCTATAATAGGAAAAGCACCTGTGAGCGGGCCAGCAGGTAAGTTCATGAAGGCAAAGGGTTTACCTGTTTCTTGGAAAGGGGTGATGCAATGTTACAAGGATTTTCTTGATATCATGGTGATTGATTGTAGGGATAAAAAAGATAAAAACGATTCTCAAATAAAAACTGTTAGATACGATACCATGATGAACTCCGTAGAAAAAAGCAAAGCTCTTGCAAGCTTCATACTTGAAGTACTCGCAAGCTTATGAACAGAATAATTTATACCATTTCTTGTATTTTCAGAAAATCATGCCAGTCATAACGTTATACTATGATGACCTTGAGGAACTATCAGGAGTTGATAAAGATACGATTATAGAGCGCATACCCATGATGGGATGCGAGATAGAACGTATTGAGGATGACCATGTTGATATTGAGTTCTTCCCAAATAGACCAGACCTTTACAGCCCAGAGGGTGTGGCCAGGGCAATAAAAGGTTTCTTAGGTATTGAGAAAGGAATCCGTAGCTATAGGGTTTATCCCTCTAATATCAAGATAAGCAAAGATAATGAGGTTAATAACATACGCCCATACCTTGCCTGTGCAGTAATACGTGGAATAACATTAAACTCAAGAAGCATAGAATCTCTGATGGAACTTCAGGAATCCCTTCACTGGGCACTGGGAAGGAACAGAAAAAAAGCATCTATAGGTGTGCATGACCTCAGTAAAGTAAAACCACCCTTTAAGTATACTACAAAAAACCCTGATTTTGAGTTCATACCCCTTGATTATACAGAACAAATGAGCATGAAAGAAATTCTTGAAAAGCATCCAAAAGGTATTAAATACTCATACATTCTTGAAAATTTTGACAAATATCCTATAATTCTTGATTCTAAGGAGAATGTGCTTTCTTTTCCTCCAATCATCAATAGCTCTCTGACAAAAGTTACAGAGGAAACCACAGATATATTCATAGAAGTTACAGGTCTTGACCCTATAGTATATGTTGCCCTGAATATCATTGCCACCTCTCTTGCGGAACGTGGGGGGAGAATAGAGTCAGTAGCTGTAGATGATACCATAACACCATATCTTAACCCTACGATAATGAAGCTGAGAAAGGATGAGGTGAATGAGCTTCTTGGGCTCAAGCTCGCTCCTGAAGAAATCATCACCTGCCTTGAGAAAATGAGATATGGTGCAAGAATGTTAGGGGATGAAATCGAAGTCCAGGTGCCTGCCTATCGAAGTGATATCCTGCATACATGGGATTTGATAGAGGATATTGCCATAGCTTATGGATATGACAACATCAAACCTGAGTTACCTGATACCACTACTACAGGTAAAACCCATCCTCTATCAAAGCTCAAGGATTATATACGTGAAATAATGGTAGGGCTGGGTTATTATGAGGTCATGCCCTTTACCTTAACCAATGAAAAAGTGCAGTTTTATATGATGCGTCGCCAGAAAACCTCTGATATCGCTTACATTTTGTATCCTATAAGCGAGGAACATACCATGGTACGCACCACCCTGCTTCCCAACTTGCTGGAGATACTTTCAATCAACAGACATCGTGAACAACCCCAGCGCATCTTTGAGGTTGGGGAGGTGGTTGTGAACTGCAAAACCGAACTGCATCTTGGGGCAGTAGCCATTCATCCCAAAGCAAACTTTACAGAGATGCTTGCGGTGGTGGATGCTGTACTGAGAGAACTGCGAATGCAATATGAGGTTAAAGAGTCAAAGGATAAAGCGTTTATCGAAGGAAGATGTGCTGATATTGTTACAAATACGAAAATCGGTGTGCTTGGAGAATTTCATCCAGAGGTTATCCTGAACTTCGGGCTTGAGCATCCCATTATTGGTTTTGAGCTAAAACTCAATTCAGTATCATGATTCCTTTACATCTTTATCATGCTAAGCAATGCAATCCCAAAAAATGTTCAGGAAACAAGCTGGTCAGGTTCAATCTCGCAATAGCGCATAACCGTGTAGAAACGCTACCTAAAGGAGCCATACTTCTTAACCCTCTTGCAGATAAAACCCTTTCACCTGCTGATTATGCACACAAAGGAGTGGTGGTGCTTGACTGCTCATGGAAAAAAGTGGAACAGGTGTTTCCATTGCTTAAGAGACTCAATCTAAAGCATCGTGCTCTTCCCTTCCTGCTTGCCGCCAACCCTGTGAACTTTGGCAAGCCCTTTAAGCTTAGTAGTGTGGAGGCATTTGCAGCCGCACTCTACATTCTCGGTGAGAAGAAGCATGCTTTTGATATCTTAAATAAATTCAAATGGGGGCATACCTTTCTTGAACTCAATCATGAACCTTTAGAACGGTACGCTAAGGCGAAGAATAGCGCTCAGGTAATTGAAATACAGAAGGATTATCTACCCTTCTGATGTCTATGCTTAATCCGAGCGAAGCCCAGCGCTTTATTTTAACTCTATCGGCGAGAAGTCCCCTTGAAGGGGATAGAGCCGATAAGTATATATTTGTTATAGATATATAAGTGATTGTCTGCTTGGCTGCTGGCAGACCTAGGGTTGGGACGACCCGAAGTGAAGCC
>CAZCRM010000080.1:0-7466 GCA_964501085.1 uncultured Methanosarcinales archaeon
CTGTTTCTCTAAATGGAAATCCTAATAGTATCAGAGATACAATCCAGCGAAGCTGGCGCATAAAAATAAAAAGTAAAGAGTTTTTTATCTTAAGGCGCCGCTTCAGCATTATATTGAAGCAGACCATAATCTTTTATAATTCCGATGAAATATGGAGAAAAGTGATATCAAATAGAAAAGGCAAGCTTCGCTACCTCAGTTACTCCTCTTATCACTAAATCAATTCAGACACGACTTAAAAAAACGATTGAATTGCTCTTTCTGAGATATGATAGTGTTTCTTAACAATTTCTGTAAAGATTCTTTCCTGCTGGTATTTGCTCATGGAATATTTATCATCAAAGCCATCGATTTCCTCAAGATACCTTGCAATAAGGTGCATGCGCACTTTGGCTCCTGGCATTCGTATGGTCTTTTCTATGTTGGAGAGAATGTTCATGTAGTATCCAATGCCCTTTGCCTTATCCGATCCTATATTCTTCACCACACCACATCTAATGCAAAAGGAATGAGGTTTCAACCCATGTATATTCTCTCTTACCACGTATGGCAGCCATACCTTCTCTTTACTCCCACACTCAACATGCTCACATGTCATATAAGCTCTTTTAGTCGTCATTACTAACTAATAAATATTGTTGTTATGTAAACTTTGTCTTAAACACTCTGTACATATAGCGAAAGCCCAACACCAATGCTACTATATATCCACCTGAGATTTCTGATACCAGTCCAAAATCAAAATCCCTTTTCATGAAAGTTATAATTACTATTATTATAAAAAGTACAATTAAATAAAAAAAGAAACTGAATAAAAGAGCTTTCTTCCATGGTTTCATTCTGAACTTGAGATCAAGATGTAATTCTATCATTTTTTATGCCTATGTTTCTGATTCTGATCTCTTTGGAAGGATGGACGCAAAAAAGATGCTCAAAAACATTCTCATACCTTGCATCCACCAGACATAGAAATCCAAGGGAGTGGTAATATGAAGTGTTATTACTCTCAAGACGTTCTATTGCTGAAATAAGAGCATGAGGGTCTTCTAATAGTGATATTGCATCAGCATCATAATCCTCTGCTACTAAATGTATCATGGTTGCTGCAGGTGGTGCCACCAGCCCCATAACAAAAAGACCCAGCAATCTTGGCGCAGGTTCATTATAATCTCCAAACCCTGTATACACCGCAAGCCACCGCACTGCAGAAGCTGTCATGGTAAGTATGCCAGCCAGCAAAGCAACAACACTTCTCATACAAATATTACTGTTTATTTGCACTATATTATACGCAAGAATCGCCTCAAGTTCCTTGTTATTTAACAAACCCATCAGTCTTTCTGGAAATATCAGTTTCGCTTTATCAGGACTGCGCCCAATAACAAAACTGCCTGGTAGAGGTAGCTGGGTGATATACACTGAGGGCATTCGAATACCTCTGCGCATGGAAAGTTCTTTTACCTTTTCCTGAATACTTGCATAATCTTCTAAAGCAGGCTTCGCTTTATACATTCGTAAGATTATTAAATCAAATCTAAGAACAACCAGCAAATCTATAATTAACGAAATCAAGAATCTTATGATCGATATCGCCAGTTTTAATATTCTGTCAGTTAGCATGGATGCAGATGCTAAAAATGATACCAATGTTCGACCCATTGAGATTACACTAATATAACAAGTAAAGTATATATACTTATCTCACCCATAACAGGTTAAGAAGAATTATGAGCATACAAAAACATAATATTCTTGTTTTCTTGCTTGTTATGGCTTTTTTCACAGGCGCTACCATTCAGTTCAGTGAGGGCTCGGTGTTTATTGGGGTGGTGATGTTCATAATAGCCCTTGCTCTCACCACCAGCATTCGAATCAATAGTATATATATCACACAAACCTCTAAAATTTTTATCATTATTGGCATATTTATTATTCTTGCAGATGTTGTTTACAATCTCAATGCAATGAACCAGCTCGGCACCCTGGATTCCATGACATTCTTTCTGGGTGCATCGTTTATCGCATACGGCATACCAAAGTATAAGCGCATGGGAGAATTCGGGATATACATGTCAGCTACCTTCATTGTACTCTTCCTTTTTTTCTATTCACTGCTCCCCTCAATGAACAACAATTTCATACACTACTTTGATCATTACTTTGTACTCCTGCCTTCCCTTGCCATTGTAAGATCGGTTTCAGACATAGCAATACATGTTGTGGATATAGAGACCGTTCATTTCAAAGGCTTTGAAGATGCCTCTGTTGTGATAGGAGGTCCCTGCTCAGGTCTATACTCCATGATTCTGCTCATAGGCATTATTGTTGGATATGCAAGGATGGAGCATCTAAGTAATAAGCGAAGTCTTGCTCTACTGGTGGGGTTTGCAGTGCTTACAGCGTATATTGCCAATCTGATCAGGGTTTCTGTACTCTACTATATTGGTTACTATTATGGAATAGAGAGAATGATGTCAGTTCATGTGTATCTGGGCTGGCTGATCTTCATAATAATCTCCTTTGGTATCATGCTGCTGCTGAACAGAATAGATTAACCTGACATAGGATATGCCAAGGGTTGTTCAGAAGACACTCTTAACTTGAGAGCGCCTCCAAGTATGGGAATTTGCTTGCCTGACTTTAACCTTATAGGTTGTGTGTTTCTCAGCAATATTGTATCATTGGTTATAGACTCTACCTCGAAGCTTCCGAACGACATTCCAGTAAGGATTTCCTCAGGCATGTGATATTCTCTGATCTCCATGGTAACGTTATTGTTCTTTATTGCAAGAATTTTCCCAGAGAAGCGTTTGTAGAAGATATCCTGATCCTCTATCCAGTATTCAAATTCTTCACCCTCCCTGAGCATGTTGGATTTAAAACGTTTATACTTTGTATTCACATACATCTCATAGTAGATATCTTTAAAGAAGGAGGACCATGAACCATTAAATTTACTAGTGATCTTCTCAAGCTCAGATTCTGGAATCTGCTTCCGTATGATCACCTCAAGCTTATCCTGCTTCTTCCTTAGAAACAGAATAAATCCATCCTCAAGATCAGTGGAAGCATTTATTGGCAAGGTTATGTTTCTTGAGGAGAACCTGCTAATAAAATTGATTCTTTCTGGATATGGAAGCCAGTAGGGTTTTCCCAGAAAGTTCAGCTCATTCCCATGTCTCTTTGTTATATACACAGCCTCTCCTCTCTCTACAGTAGCATTGTATGAAATATTCATGATAAGCTCCTCGGTAGAAATATTATTCTCAAAGTCATAGTAGAAGCCAGGATAATTAAGTCCATTTATGTTCACAACACTTCCTGGGGTAATTTTATGGGGTGTGCCATGAATTTCTCCAGACATAGCATAAGGAAATGCCATATCATCTATCACCCTGAATTTAATACTGCCTCCAAGGATTAACACACCATCCTGGATTTCAATAGGGAAGGAGTTTTTCATCACAATCTTACTTGAACTCACGTTGGTAATATCAAAGTCTCCAATGGTATCTCCCACCTTAAGAATTACTGGCTCATCAGAATATAACTCTACCTCTTTTAATTTCACTGAATTTAGTGTTATCTCATCAACCCTTGCTCTGAAAACTGTGACTGTAGCTCCTGCTAACTTGGCTTTGTACTGATATACACCTCTCCCCATGAGTTTGGAATCCAGTACTCTGCTACCTTTTCTGAGTTCAAGCATGGCTAAATCTCCTTTTGAACTTATCAACCTGAGGTAGAGTGAGTAGTCATTACCAATAATCCATTTTTCACTCAGGTTCAGGGTTTTGGAGGCATGCTTCATCAGAATCTTGGTAAGCATGCCTGCGTTGATAACCTTATATCTTGCTCCCAAGAGAGAGATTTCATCTCCATGCACACGCGAGATATATGTAGCGTTTCCAGCTTTGATTGTATGATTTTCAGAGAAAACGATGTTTAATTCCTCATAGGATTTATTTTCATCAATATCATAATAAAAACCTGGAAAAGTTGCACCATTAATACTCACATTTCCTCTCAAACTAATTGGTGCGCCCCGTATCCTGAACTCAAGCTGTGAGGTGTTGCTGAGAATAACAGGTCTTGATACTGGTTTGGTAGAGGTATTGACATATGGCTCAATCTTTATATCATCCCACCATACCTGAATTGTGGTGTTCAGCTTTATTTTATTAATAACCCTGAAAGCAAGCCTTGTGTTCTTTGAGAAAAACACAGGTAGCTTTATCTGTTTCCAGCTTTTGTTCCCCACCCCGCTCTCCCATACAACCTTATTATCAAGAAGAACCTGTTTTGAGATGTTGGAGGTAGCATTGGGTGAAGAATCTTTCACAAAAAATGAGATAACTCCTATAGCTTTTTTATCTATGGTGAGGTTCTGATATATTTCACCATATTCATATGCTTTGCTGGCACTGAAGTTTATCACATAGGAATGGGAGGGTGATACCCATGAGCTGTTGGTATAGTTGCCAGTTATATTCTTATTAGTGCTTGTGAAGTTCCATCCTATGGTTTGTTCCATGTCTGAGTTAATAATACGTATATCTGGCAGGTATTTGTTGATATCAAAGATTGTTCTAACCCAGAGGTGCACTGATCTGTAAGGTGTGTTATCCTTTAAAAGAATGAACTCAAGCCTGGATGGTTTTTGTGAGTTTATTCCTGTAAGAGCTATGGATGAGGTCAGCTCTGGAATAAAACTCACATTCTTCAGCCACTTCTGATTATGTTTAAGATGAATCTCCTCTTCCTTCAATATCTTACCTCCAAGCTGAACTCTAAGAGTGTAGTTCACCGCTTTATGTTCATAGTTTTCCACACCCACGGTTATGGTAGTAGGCTTACCTATTTCCACATACTCAGGATAGTTCTCTGCCTTTCCATTCTTTCCAAGGATATAGAGAGCGGTGAAATTCTCAGGCTCTCTGGTAACATAGGCATATGTTAGCATGATAGCGACTATGACTATGGCTACAATCATTGTTTTTATCAGCATGTTCTCAAGTTCAGAACTCTCTTCCTTGCTTTTGAGAGTTTGATAAAAAGCTCTTATATCATCTAATGAGAATGCATAGGCATCCTCAAGCTTCATTCTCTGAAGATATGTTATTAAGAGCAAGACTCCCATTATCAATGAGAGGCTGATTACTATAGAATTTGGTCTATAGCCCCATCTGGTATAGTTGAGGGCAAAACCATCGAATACTGTTATCGCTATGCTCAGCCCTATACTGAGTGTAAATCTCTCTATAGGGGTAAGTTCATTTCGCCTGGGAAACATCACAGCTATGAATAGATAACCTGGTAAAAAGAGGAGCAATGGAAGGGCAATTAATATTCTAAAAAAAGTCTGATTAAATGGTGGGATTAATATGAATATTATAGATAGAATAATAAGGGTCACAGCTAATTTGAGATCAAGATCATGTATTCTTTTTTTTTTGAGTTTATTGGAAATAAAATTATCTTTTATAAATACAATTGCCTGTGCTAACGCCACTCCTATCCCGTCTGCGAGGAGATCCCATGTACTTGCTGACCTTCCTATCACAAAGGTTTGGTGATATTCATCACCTGCACCATATATTGTGCCTATAAAAATTGCAAACACGAAGGCATGATGGGTTAAAACTGTATTTGAGGAATTCTTTAAGGTAAAATAAAGCAGAAATCCGAATCCCGCATATAATATCATATGCATGAACTTGTCAGGATACTTGGAAAGTAGATACAAGGGATAAAGGATAAAGCCTATATCAGATTGCTCTATAGGTTTAAGAAGGTTCCTCAGACCCTCAATATCCAGAAAATCAAATGTTCCCGAACCCAAGCTTGGTTTTGATGAAAGGTAGAATATTAAGATAGCATACACGCATGCAAGGCTTAGATAGATTCTGAACTTATTCATGATTGCACAACTTATAATTATATTTATATATACCTATGTGGTCATGTTCACTTTAGCATAGTTTCCACCTCAGTTGGTTATAGTAGAGTATAAAAAATAAATTCCTTATAGATAAACAGCTTATAGGAAGGATATTTTGGCTGTTTTAGCTGATTCTACTTTACTTCTTTTACCAAAGATTTGATATTCTTTTAAGTTAAGGTTTTTCAGGGTGTCAGTCAACCAGGAAGCTCTGTCAAATTAGTATTTTAGAGTTTTTTGAGAACTTGTAAAGCATATACTCTCATCAGAATTTTCAATAAGGTTGTATTTGTTTGTCCAAAACCCCTCCTCAAAATTATCAAAGACTCGAACACCGCCTCGTCATCACTCATGTCTCTGGCATCCCCATTCGCAGGAATCTTGGGTACTTTCACCCATACTTTTGCTGAATCGAACTCCTCTATCCAGTAGCTTAGCTCAGCATATCAGTGGATCTGATATTTCCCATCACTCTGCGCCTCAACCGGGAAATCCTTGCCTTCAAGTTTTATCAGAACCTGATAATCAATTAAGGTCTCGCCTGAATTCTAGTGGACGCATTAGGTAAACAGAAATTGTTAAATGAATTACTGCCTTTTTACAATATATGACAGAAGTAACTCTGCATCTTCCAGAAGATCTAAGTGTTCTGATGGGCAAATATAGACATATAAACTGGTCAAACATAGCAGCAGAGGCTATAAGAAAGACTATTGCTGAGCTTGAGTTGCTTGATTCTATTGCATCGCAAAGCAAGCTTACTGAGGAAGATGCAATAGCTCTTGGAAAAAAGGTAAAAAAGGGGATGTGGAAGAAAGTGTATGAGAAGCTGGTATAGATGGAGCTTGTTATTGATACAAACATTGTTTTTTCAGCAATAGTCAAGAACTCAGTTTCAAGAATCTTACTCTTAAACCCGAATCTAATATTATATTCACCAGAAGGG
Organism: uncultured Methanosarcinales archaeon; assembly: GCA_964501085.1. Lineage (GTDB taxonomy): Archaea > Halobacteriota > Methanosarcinia > Methanosarcinales > Methanoperedenaceae > CAZCRM01. The sequence continues at coordinate 6,888 of CAZCRM010000080.1, forward strand.
TTGATTTCTGAGCTTGAAGAGCATAAAAATGAAATAAAGGAAAAATCAGGCTTAAACGAAGAAAAATATGAAGAGCTCATGGCAATTTTACTTATGAAAATAACATTGGTGCCAAAGGAGGTCATAGCACCATTCCTTAAAAAGGCACTTGAAATCTCTCCAGATAAAGATGACTCACCGTTTATAGCATTATGTCTTGCTAAAGGAATTCCTCTATGGTCTAATGATAAGGCATTAAAACAACAGTCATTTGTTAAAGTGCTCTCTACGGATGAGTTGTTCAAGATAGTAAGTAAATAAGATTCAATCATAGCTCTTTCCATTTTTCAAAAATCATATCCTTCTTTTTAAGAGGATAATGAATAACCCAATTATACCAAAAACCACTCCAAATCCAGGAGTTTCAGGCTGGTTTGCATTAGCTGGTGTTTTTTCTAACCTTGCTCTGACCTTTATTGGTAGATTCAGAGTATGATCCTCTCTTGAAGAAATATCATCACCAAAATAATAGATAATTCTCCCTTGAACCTGAAAATCTTCTCCCACCTGATTGGGCACAATCCTCACCTCTATATCCCT
>CAZCRM010000081.1:0-7434 GCA_964501085.1 uncultured Methanosarcinales archaeon
TCTCGCTGCGTAAAAACTTATTTAGCCTTTCTCGTCTATTTTAACGCTCATATCGATGTATACCTTTTACAACAAGGGTATTTATGGATGTTATGCAGAATACTATAATTTTGAAAGAAAGTTTATGCAGCACTGAGACAATAATCATATAGGAATATCCCACAGAGGATACCACTTTTCTACATCCTTCTCAATGGGAAGTTCTCTTTCCATAACAGAGCGTAGCCTGAACTCGTAGGAAGAGTCCCTCTCCTTACCCTTGGGCACAAAAGGATAGAAGGTTGCCTGTTTATAATTATATATCCAGTAAACTTCTGCTTCTCCTTTGAACTTAAATACAGCACAGAGCAGTTGTTCTCCAAAACCTTTTTCCTTCAGTGTCTCACTCACCATGTATGATGTGGAGACAAGGTCCTCAAAATCAGGGTCATTCAGCGAGACCCACAGATATCCATAGGAATCCTTCTGCATCCTATAAATTGTATGCGTTTCCCTGCAGCTTTGGTTGAGCAATTCCTGAATCTCGATTTCAGCGTTTCTGAATCGATGCGCTTCAAGGGGCTTGAAACATATCCCTGCGCCCTCTGGTTTCAGACCAAACGTGGTATCAAGGGTAATATAGGCTGTAGAGATAGCAAACAACCTATCGCTTTTGGGCTTTGGGAGTTTGCTCCTACCAAGTATAGCATCCAGTATTCCCATTCAGAACTCCATTCTCCTTTCCATCTCCTCAAGAGCACGAATTCTCGCTTCTACAGGTGGATGAGTTGAGAACAGGCTCAGTATGGAATCACCTGAAAGGGCTGGTATTATGAAGAAGGCGTTCATTCCTTCTACCTCTCTCAAATCTCTGGAAGGTACACGCTCCATCATACCACTGATTCTCATAAGAGCAGAGGCAAGATGTGAGGGATGACCTGTGATTATCGCAGCACCTTTATCTGCTGAAAACTCACGATACCTTGAAAGCGCACGTATGAGTATGAAACTCACTATCCATACCACAAAGGAAGCTATCCATACAATCAAAGCACTACCAGATTCCCTTCTGTTTCCTCCAATTCCGAAGAAGAGCATATTCCTCACAAGGAAAAACGCAACTGTTGAGAGAAAGCTTGCTATGGTAATAACCAGCATATCTTTGTTCTTTATATGGCTAAGTTCGTGAGCAAGCACAGCTTCAAGCTCTGGCTGACTCAAGGTATGCATCAAAGAGGTTGTGACCGCCACAAGAGCACTCTTTTTGCTCTTGCCTGTGGCAAATGCATTGGGTACTCTGCTGTCTACGATAGCGATTTTTGGTTTTGGCAGATCAGCTATGGCGCAGAGCCTTGATACTGTTTCGTGAAGCTGTGGCTCTTCTTCTTCACTCACAATACGTCCACCCATGCTCCATAGCACAAGCTTATCAGAAAGAGAATACTGGATGAGCAGGAAGATTCCAGCAAAGAACATCAACCCATAGACACCTACTCCTCCATAGCTCCAGAGAATGGTGAGAAAGAATAGATAGATGGCTGCAAGTAAAAACATGGTTAACATCATACGTGCTTGCAGACCGTAATCATTGTACCACTTTCTCATACCAATCACCTCTAATCAGTCCTTAATTAATCCCTCACCCTTGAAGATGCTCTTTGCCTCCTCAATAGTAATGTCTTCTGGGGGTATAATAATATCGCTTGGTTTGATGATATCATCTGCAATACGTTTGCCGTTCATGCGTACATAATCTATGAGCTTCTTGAACTCATGCCTGAAGCGATCTTCATCATTACTATTAACGATGCTCACAATATTGTTATCTATCTTATTCAACTCATCCACCTGAGCTTTACTTAACTCATACTGCCCTTCACCCATCAGCCTCACTATCATTTTCCCACCTCTTTTTTAAGAGCCTCAAGCTCGGCATCCACCTCACTCTTTGCCTTTATCTTGGAAAGTTCTCGCTCTATATCATCCTGTGTACCACCTGTAATATCTTCAAGTGTTCCTGCTTCCACAAGCTCATCAAGAGCTGCAGCCCTTGCTTTCATGTCTTCAGTCTTATCACGGGCACGCTGCATCGCAAGACCTATATCGCTCATCTCTTCACTTATACCGCTTACAGCTTCTGTAATCTTTGCCTGAGCTTCAGCAGCAGAATACTGAGCTTTGATAAGCTCTTTTGTTGATCTGAAGCTTTCTATCTTAGCGGATAAGCGTTTCTCAGTGTTCATGAGCTTTTCCTGCTCCTTTGCAAGCTCATTAATCTGCTGTTCAAGATTTGCTATTTCAGCCTGTGACTGAAGCTTGCGTTCAAGGGCGATCTTCGCAAGGTCTTCTCTGCCTGCCTTCACCGCCTCTCTTGCCTGCTGTTCCAGTTTCTTTATGTTCTGCTCAAGCTTTATCTTCTGTAGCTCAAGACGTTTCTTTGATGTTGCCACCTCTGCCACACCACGCTTGACATTGTGTAACATCTCAAGCTGTTTTTCATAAGAATAATCAAGAACCTCTCTTGGGTCTTCAAACTTGTTTAAAATCTTGTTTACCTTTGCCTTTACAATCGTGCTCATCCTGTTTATAAGTCCCATGCTTCTTACCTCTTTCTTTTTATAATATATTCTTTATCCTCGTTCTTCTCTTGCCAACGTAGCCACACCCACTACTCTATCATTCTCCTCAAGCTTCATAATCTTTACACCCTGAGTATTCCTTCCATGTATGGGTATTCCTTTGATAGGAACACGGATTATGATTCCTCTTGAGGTGGTGAGCATAATCTCATCCTCCTCTTTCACGCTTCTTATATCCACCACACTCCCTATCTTATCATTCACATGTATGGTAATCACTCCTTGCCCTCCTCTGCTCGTGGCTCTATACTCCTCAAATACTGTGCGCTTTCCATACCCATTTTCAGTCACGGTCAGCAGTGTAGCATTCTCCTCTACTAACGTTGCACTTACCACCTCATCATCACCAGCAAGCTTTATACCTCTTACCCCATATGCCCCTCTGCCCATGTTTCTAACATCCTTTTCACTGAATCGTATAGCTTTGCCATGCTTTGTACCGATCACCACCTCTTTACCACCGTCTGTTAGCTTTACTGAGACTAACTCATCTTCGTTATTCAACGAGATAGCTATAATACCCGTTTTTCTTGGATTTGAGAAGGCATTCAGGGAAGTCTTCTTCACTGTTCCTTTCTTTGTTACCATGAAAAGATAATGATTATGATCAAACCTGCTTATGGGTATGTAAGCATTGATTCTCTCATCTTTTTCTATCTGAAGTAGATTTACAATAGCAGTACCTCTTGCCTGCCTGCTTGCGGTGGGAATCTCATACACCTTAAGCCAGTATGCTTTGCCCTTATTTGTGAAGAACAGAATATAATCATGGGTGTTGGCAATGAAAAGGTCGCAAACAAAGTCTTCTTCTTTTGTTTCCATTCCAATCACGCCTTTACCACCACGGTGCTGTCGTCTGTACGCACCCACAGCCATGCGCTTGATGTAACCCCTGCTGGTGATTGTGATAACATCCTCTTCTCTTGGTATGAGATCCTCAATTTTCAATTCACTCTCTTTCTCTACGATCTGAGTTCGCCTTTCATCTGCGAATTTTCTTAACTCTTCAAGCTCATCTTTTATTATAGAAAGCACTCTTGCTTCGCTTGCCAGAATCTGCCTCAGCTCTGCAGTAGTTTTAATAAGCTCCTCGTATTCTTCCATGATTTTCTCGCCCTCAAGGGCTGTAAGGCGTTGGAGTCTCATATCGAGTATAGCTTTAGCTTGTTCCTCACTGAGATTGAATCTATCAACAAGACCTTTTCTGGCATCCTCTGGTGTTTTTGAGGTTTTTATTAGCGTTATTACTTCATCAATACTCTTGAGAGCAATCATCAAACCTTCAAGGATGTGAAGACGTTTTTCAGCTTTTTTAAGCTCGAATCTGCTTCTTCGTACTATGACATTCTTTCTATGGTCTATGTAATGAAGAATGGTTTCTTTCAATGTGAGAAGACGAGGGCGTCCATCCACAAGCGCGAGGTTGATTACACCAAAGGTATCCTCCATCTGAGTATGAGAATATAACTGATTAAGAATAACCTCAGCCTGCGCATGCTTTGCTATTTCTATAACAATGCGTATCCCCTCTTTGTCAGATTCGTCTCTTAAATCTGTTATACCTACGATTTTTTTATCCCTTACCAGAGAAGCTATGCTCTCTATCAGCTTTGCTTTATTAACCTGGTAAGGAAGCTCTGTCACCACAATCTGCTCCCTGTTCTTTACCTTCTCGATGGTTGCACGGGCTCGCATCTTTATCGAGCCTTTACCCTTAGAGTATGCATCATATATTCCCTGCTTTCCATAGATCAGACCCCCTGTGGGAAAATCTGGTCCTTTTATGTAGTTCATAAGCTGTTCAAGCTCAATATCAGGGTTTTCTATCAGCGCAATTATGCCATCGATTACCTCACCAAGGTTATGTGGAGGTATGTTGGTTGCCATTCCCACCGCTATGCCAGTAGAGCCATTGATGAGAAGATTGGGAAGCTTGCTTGGGAGCACTACAGGCTCTTTCATGGAGTTATCATAGTTGGGTATGAAGTCTACAGTATCCTTTTCTATATCAACGAGCATTTCCTCAGCGATTTTTGCTAGCCTTACTTCTGTGTAACGCATGGCTGCAGCACTGTCACCATCAACAGAGCCAAAGTTTCCCTGACCGTCTATCAAAGGATAGCGAAGCGAGAAATCCTGAACCATTCTCACAATGGTATCGTATACAGCAACATCACCATGGGGATGGTATTTACCCAGAACATCTCCAACTATTCTTGCAGATTTCTTGTATGGTTTATCCGAGGTGATGCCCTGCTCCTTCATAGCATAGAGAATTCTTCGATGCACTGGCTTCAGTCCATCCCTCACATCTGGCAGTGCTCTCCCCACAATCACGCTCATGGCATAATCTATATACGAGCGCTTCATCTCCTCTTCTATACTGACTAAGATTACCTTCTCTTTCTGCTGTTCATGCTCTTTCATGGTATCAGCTTGATTTTCTTAATTTAAATGAACTCTTTAATTTTTTGATAATTTTTATCTACACGAATAATTTGAGACACATTTTTTAACAATGTCTATACATCCAGATTCTCAACTTCTTTGGCATGGGCTTCGATGAACTCTCTTCTCGGCTCTACCTTATCTCCCATGAGTATGGTGAAGATTTCATCTGCTGTAATGGCATCCTCAAGCGTAACTTTAAGCACTGTTCTGGTGTTAGGGTTCATGGTGGTTTCCCATAACTGAGAGGGATTCATCTCCCCCAGACCTTTATATCTCTGCAGTGTTACACCATCCTCTCCAATCTCAGCCAGTTTTTTATTAAGCTCTTCCTCAGTGTATACATAAAATTCATTTTTTCCTTTCTTGATTCTGTACAAAGGAGGTTGAGCTATATACACATACCCCATTTCAATAAGCTGACGCATGTATCTGTAGAATAAGGTGAGCAGAAGGGTTCTTATATGCGCTCCATCCACATCGGCATCTGTCATGATTATGATTTTATGGTATCTAAGCTTGTTGATATCAAACTCATCGTTTTCACCTATACCAGCACCTATGGCTGTTATAAGTGCTCGAATCTCCTCATTCTTAAGGATTTTTGTAAGCCTTGCCTTCTCCACATTCAGAATCTTTCCTCTTAAAGGTAGTATTGCCTGAAATCTTCTATCCCTTCCCTGCTTTGCACTCCCACCAGCAGAGTCTCCTTCCACAATATAGAGTTCACTTTTGGAAGGGTCTTTTTCTGTGCAGTCTGCAAGTTTACCAGGTAATGCACTCACCTCAAGAGCGTTCTTTCTTCTTGTTAACTCACGAGCTTTTCTTGCAGCTTCTCTTGCCTCTGCAGCCTCAAGAGCCTTGGAGATGATATTCTTTGCAGTCTCAGGATTTTCTTCAAGGAACTCTGATAATCCTTCTGAGACTATGGTTTCAACTATACCCTTTATTTCGCTGTTCCCAAGTTTTGTTTTTGTTTGCCCTTCAAACTGTGGATTTAAAAGCTTGACGTTAATAATAGCTGTAAGCCCTTCTCTTATATCCTCTCCTGCCAGTTTGGCATCTCCTTTCAGCAAGGATTTTGATTTGGCATAATCATTAACCACTCTGGTGAGAGCAGATTTGAACCCTGCTAAATGGGTTCCACCCTCATGGGTGTTGATATTGTTGGCAAAGCTGTGTATATTTTCAATATAGCTATCATTGTACTGCATGGCAATCTCAACAATCGTTGAGTCTTTTTGCTTCTGGAAATAGATGATATTATCATGCAAAACATTCTTGTTCTTGTTTAAGAACTCAACAAAGGAAACAATACCTCCTTCATACTGGTACACCTGCTCTTTACCTTTTGATTCATCCTTTATCGAGATTCTCAGTCCTTTGTTGAGGAATGCAAGTTCTCTTAACCTGTTGGATAGTATTTCGAAACTGAATTCAATGCTTTCGAAGATATCCTTATCTGGTTTGAAGGCTATAGTAGTTCCTTTTCCTTCAGTATCCCCTACAAGGGTTACCTTGGTTACAGGTTTTCCTCGTTCATATCTCTGCCTGTATAGTTTACCATCACGTTTCACCTCAACCTCAAGCCACTCTGATAGCGCATTCACAACAGAGATTCCAACACCATGCAAACCTCCTGAGACCTTGTAGGCTTTATTATCGAACTTTCCTCCTGCATGGAGCTGGGTCATCACCACCTCAAGGGCAGACTTATTGTATTTTGGATGTATATCTACTGGTATTCCTCTGCCATTGTCTACTACTTTAACGCTATTATCAGCTTTTATATATACCTCTATACTATCGCAATAACCTGCCAGGGCTTCGTCTATGCTATTGTCCACAACCTCGTATACAAGGTGGTGAAGACCCCTTGAATCAGTACTACCTATATACATGCTTGGGCGCTTGCGTACAGCTTCAAGCCCCTCAAGCACCTGAATCTGTTTTGCACCGTATTCTTTATTCATTTTCATATCGATTTCCTTTTAAAACAGATCAGATACGTTAGATACCCTCCTGCATGCCCTTTAATTGTTTTCAAAGCATATATATCTTTTTCAATGTGTGCTGTTTTGTTACATAGAATAGTAATAACATTCTCGATGGTCAAATGCTCATCTATGGTCGTTTTTCCTTGAAAATATAAGCATAAGCAATAAAGGCATTACAATACTTTGGAATTCAGGTATTTGTGTATGGTTTGTAGTTGAGACATGCAAATCAACGCAGACAACAGCACTATCACTGTTTCCAAGCGTGCTCAGAGGCATTTCACACTCCTTTTCGCCAAGGAAGCCCATGGATTTATGGTTCTTACCCAATCAATCGGGGGAAATAATATAGGTGGGCTTGTCATTTCAAG
>CAZCRM010000082.1:0-7133 GCA_964501085.1 uncultured Methanosarcinales archaeon
AGTAACTTCTTAGCCACTTCCACCCACCACAGCCTTGCTAACAAGCACATGCGGGGCTCCATCACTCACAGGCACAAGCTGTCCTGCCTTTCCACATCTTCCTGAGTTCATCTCAAGGTCATTACCCACTGCAACAACATTCTTAAGAATTTCAAGAGTGTTACCTGATAAGGAGACATCTCTTAATGGGGTGGAAATTTCTCCATTCTTCACCATGAAACCTCGCTCAGCATTGAACTGGAATATGCCCTCACCAGGATTCACCTGACCCCCTCTTGAACCAATAAGATATATTCCATTCTTCAACTCAGCAAGCATCTCCTCCAGTTCCATCTCACCCTTGTCAATAAAGGTGTTGCTCATTCTTATGACTGGTCTGGCATATCCCTGGGCACGGGAATTCCTGCTCACCCCTCCTAACTTAGCTGCGGTCTCTCTTGAATGCAGAAAGGATTTCAGCACTCCATTTTGTATTATTGTTGTTCTTCTTGATTTTGCCCCTTCATCATCGAAAGGGTAATAGCCATACTCATGAAGAGAGGGGTCGTCATATACTGTAACTAAAGGTGAGGCTATCTCTTCTCCCATTTTGTTTGCAAGTATGGAGTTTCCTTCAATAACATGATCCGCTTCCACAGCATGTCCTACTGCTTCATGAATAAACACACCTGCAAGCTCCTGATCAAGTATCACTGGATAAACCCCAGCTTTTGGTGTTTTTGCAGTAAGCAATTCTACAGCAGTTTCAGCAGCCTTTCTTGCAAGCTCAAAAGCATCATATTTTTTAAACAGCTCAAAACCCATAACATTAAATCTGCTCTCCCTGCCTATCTGATAGATACCTTCAGAGAAGGCAACCGCGCTTACAGAAAAACCCACTCTTATGAGGGTATACTCACAATCCAGTCCTTCAGAACTTGAGTACTTTACTGTGGTTTCAGATTCTGAATACACAACACTTGTGCTTCTTATACCCTCGATACGAGAATTCTTTTCAATCTCGAAAAGTAATTTAACTTTATCCTCAATAGCTATATCCCTTGGATTCTGAACAACTTTTGGAAGATGATGCGAAGTTGATGCTTCTATGGGAGCAAGTTCTATCATGTTTTTATGGCTTTTGCTCTCTGTAGCCTCTGCAAGCTTTTTAGCTAATTGAAGTGCAGAGCTTGGGTCATCGCCATCCATGGAAACAAAGCCCCAGGAACCTTTATTTAGAACTCTTACAGCAGTTCCGCTTGAAAAACTAGTGGATATATCCCTAATCTCGCCATTATCTATAATGATGCCTGTACTTGAGCTTCTTATAGTTCTTATATCATAGAAGTCCATAATATCTTAAAGTAAGGTAGGTGTGCTCTCAGGCACTGGAATATTGAATCTGGTTTTTGTGGCAAATTTTTTCAGGGTGGCTATTAAGCCTTCTTTCTCTTTACCAACAAGACTATACTCTAAGACCTCTTCAATATTTGATACTGGTATTATCCTCACAGCATCTTTGTACCTATCCTCAATGAGCACATCACCCATATTTGATTTTGGTATTATAACGGTCTTGATACCAGCCTGGGCAGCAGCCTCAATCTTGTAGGTCACGCCTCCCACAGGTAAAACATCGCCTCTCACAGATAATGAACCTGTCATGGCAACACTCTGGTCAACAGGTATGCCTTGTATTGCAGAGAGAACTGCTGTAGCAATGGATATACTTGCAGAATCCCCTTCCACACCTTCATACGTACCCACAAACTGGATATGAACGTCCATGGAAGAGATATCCTTACCAGTGGTTTTTTTAATCAATGCTGAAACATTCTGCACAGCCTCTCTTGCAATATGTCTTAACATCCCTGTAGCTATGATATGCCCTTCTGATTTTGAAGGTGTAGGTGTGACTTCTGCTATAATAGGCAAAACTATACCAGAATCCTCTCCCATAACCGCAAGACCGTTCACCCTGCCTATGAGTGCGCCTTCCTTCACATATAACTTATAATCCTTTCTGCGCTCAAGGTATTGATGCGCAAGTTGTTGTTCTACAGAACGGGCAATACTCTTTGCTTTAAGTACATGTTTTGCTGTGGTGAGAGGAGCATTCTCTCCATGAGCTATATCTCCTGCTACCCTTATCAACCCTCCCAAATCTCTGAGTTTTAGAGTGAGATGTCCTTTTCTTCCAGCTCTTCTTCTTGCCTCTCGAATAATCTCTTCCACAGCGCTTCTATCAAAGTGGGGTATTTTACCATCCTTCTTTACCTCTTGGGCAATAAATCTAACAAGCTTTCGTCTGTTTTCAGGGGTGTCTTCCATGGTTTCATTCATGTAAATCTCGTAACCATATCCTTTAATTCTTGAACGAAGGGCAGGATGCATGCCCTTGAGAGCATCAAGATTGCCAGCAGCCACCATGATGAAATCACATGGTACAGGGTCGGTTTTCACCATCGCACCGCTTGAGCGTTCTGATTGCCCAGTTATCGCAAACTCCTTCTCTTGCATTGCGGTAAGTAAATGTTGTTGTGACTCTATTCTCAAAGTATTGATTTCGTCTATAAAGAGAACACCCTTATGCGCTTTATGAATGGCACCGCATTCCACCCTCTCATGGGCAGGAGTTTCAAGTCCTCCTGACTGAAAGGGGTCGTGGCGAACATCTCCCAGAAGAGCACCTGCATGCGCACCTGTAGCGTCTATATAAGGAGCAACATCCTTGCCAGCATTTGAGACCAAAAGCTTGGGAACATAAATCGTTTCTCTGGGCATGAACTGGCGCATCATTATAGCTATTAGTACGGCTGCTATAATACCCCAGAGAAGCATGCCTGTGTAAAACGAATACGCTACAATACCAAAAACAAGGAGCATAACAAACATATTACGAGCCTGCATCCTTTTCTGAGCTTCAAGCTTATGAGCATCACATATCTCCTTTCCCTTGCCTGCTGGCACAACCCTTATCTTTGGGTTGTTTGGGTCCTCAGGATTGTGGTAGATTAGCACATCCTGAAGCTCTTCTTTTGGTAGAAGTTCTGCCATTGCCTTGGCAAGCATGGATTTACCAGTACCTGGGGTTCCGAGCATCATCACATGTCTTCTCTGGGTTGCTGCCTTCTTCACAACCTCAACAGCATGCTCCTGACCTATCACCTGATCGATTAACTTCTTTGGAACCTCAATATCCTTGGTAGTGGTTATCTTCAAACCACCAAGAAGGTCTTGTTCTTGTTGTTCATCCATTTTGTTTTCCATATCTTTGACCATAATTACTAAAAATATTGCGTTGTATAAGTCATAACTATTATTAGGCATGATTACTTAAATATTGCGGAGGATTTTTATGAAAAATTCCATACAGATAGGAAAAATAATGGGCATACCTATAAGACTGCATATAACCTTTCTTCTTATATTGCCAGTCTTTGCGTATATATTTGCTAGTAATTCTCCAAGATTCGGGTTCAACGATGTTGCCTCTATACCAGTAAGGGCTATATTATCAATGTCTGCTGCTATCCTGCTCTTCGCATGTGTACTATTGCATGAACTGGGTCATTCCTATGTGGCTTTAAAGCACGGATATGGTATTCAGAGCATAACTTTATTCCTTTTCGGAGGGGTTTCTTCACTTGAGGAGATTCCAAGAACTCCAAAAATAGAGCTTAGAATGGCATTAGCAGGTCCAGGCGTGAGTTTTTTTATTGGTTTTATACTCTTATTATTTTATAACCTTTTAAAAACGAGCTTCATAGATAATCCCTATCTTCGTCTTTTACTTATTATTGGTTATATAAATATCATACTCTTTATCTTCAATCTTATGCCAGCGTTTCCTATGGATGGTGGGAGGGTGTTGAGAGCTACACTTGCGAAAAGAATGTCATATCTTAAGGCAACACGAACTGCTGCTGGTATAGGAAGAATGTTCGCAATTATAATGGGTATCTTTGGATTACTGACTGTATCAGTAGGAGGTTTCTGGCTTATTCTCATCGCATTCTTTATATATATAGGGGCATCAGAGGAAGAGAGGGCAACAGAGGTCAATGTAACCCTTGAAGGTGTGAAGATCAAGGATATCATGTCGAGCGAGGTTATTACGGTATCTCCTGATATCACAGTAGAAGAGCTTCTGAATCTCATGTTTAAGTCAAAACACATGGGTTTTCCAGTTGTAGAGGACTCGAAGGTTGTAGGGATAGTGACCTTTACAGATGTTCAGAATGTTCCAAAGGAAGAGAGAAACAAGGTCAAGGTTTCCCAGATTATGACAAAAGAGCTTATCACTGTTGATGAATTAGATGATGCTGTGAAGGCATTGAAAATCATGACATTGAACAATATAGGAAGAATTATTGTGACAGATAGAGAAAAAATGGTTGGTATTGTGTCAAGAACAGATATATTGAGGTCAATACAGCTATTAGAGTGATATGAGCAGTTATTCAGTAAGCTATAATTTCAGTTACCGTAACCCTGCATCCTCTCATAGAGTTATTATAGTCGGCACTGCCCATGTATCTGATAGAAGCATATCTAAGGTAAAAGAAATCATTGATAGAGAAAAACCAGATATTGTGGCGGTTGAGCTTGATAAACAGAGATATTTAGCATTAAAAGGGGAGGAGGAAGTCAGGGAAATAAATGTTAAAGAAATGCTCAGTGGAGGAAGATTCTATTATTTCTTGATGCAATGGCTTCTTGGTTATGTTCAGAATAAAATCGGTTCAGATATGGGAATACAACCAGGCGCAGAGATGCTGGCTGCCATTGAGAAGGCAGAGCAGATAGGTGCAAGAGTTGCTCTTATAGATAGAGATATCCAGCTTACGTTACATAGATTCTGGAATAAGATGTCCTTTTTAGAGAAACTGAAGCTTTTTGGATCTCTCATTGCTGCGTTATTTGGTTTTGGCAAGGATATTGACATAGATACCGTTACTGATGAGGATGTTGTTTCTCAGCTAATTTCTGAGCTCAGGAGAATGGCTCCAAATGCAGCCTCGGCTCTTCTGGATGAGAGAGATGCCTTCATGGCAAGAAAACTGCTGGAGTTGTCAAGGGAAGGTAGTGTTGTGGCTGTTGTAGGGGCAGGGCATAAAGAGGGTATTCAGAGGTACCTTGATTCCCCTGAAACCATACCTGCGATTGAGGAGCTTAACACCCAAAAACATTTTAGCTGGTTCAAGCTTGCAACTGTAGCATTTCTTGTTATGGTGATTGGGTTGCTTGCCCTTATTATCTTTTCAGGGGTATCCTTAACCCTTGTGTTAACCGCTTTGCTCTATCTATTTATCACCCAGGGCATACTTTCAGCGGTTGGTGTTATACTTGCGAAAGGGCATCCTCTTTCTGCGCTCACAGCATTTAGTCTTGCATGGTTTGGGTTTTTGCATCCTTTCTTGGCAGTGGGATGGTTAGCAGGAATTGTGGAGGCACATTTTCGCCCTCCTTCTGTTGAGGATTTCAGGGGCATGATGAAAGCTGAGACCTTCAAAGAGCTAATGCAGAACAAATTGTTCAGGATAATACTGGTGGCAGGTCTGGCAAATCTGGGAAGCATGTTAGGTACCTTTGTTGCCATACCCATAATGGTGCATTATTTGAATATTCCCAACCCACTTGATATACTAAAAACAGCACTGGAAGCTGGTATCAGCATGATAAAATAAATGCTTTAATAAACATGACACCACAGGAATTGTTCTGGAACGCTGAAGGTTTTGTTGTGATCACTGATGGAACAAAGCCTGCTATGAGATGGACTATAAATAAGTTAAAAAAGCTGGGAAAACAGGTGTATGTTGTGGACATCTCTTCAGGAAGCCAAGCCATCTCTCAGCTTCCAGAAGGTGTGGAGCATGCGATAATAGGAGTAACCACTGTAGAACCTGCAGATATAATGGACGAGCTTGAGAAGAAGGGAGTCAAGAAATTCTGGATACACTGGAGGACAGAAACTGCAAAGGTAAAAAGAAGATGTGAGAGGTTAAGGCATTGTGTTACAGGAAGATGCCCTGTGATGTATATTAGCACTGGATTCAATATTCACACCATGCATAGAGTTATGGCAAAGGTCATGGGAAGGTATTGAATCATGTTCTTTTGCTCCTGTGTTTTGCTACAAGGTTTGCGATTCTTGCTGCGAAGGCACCTGCAACGAATCCAGCATCTATGTTTACCACTGCTAAAACAGAACATGACTGGAGCATGGAGAGGAGGGCTGCCTCTCCCTTTCCACCAGCACCATAACCTGTGGATACTGGAACTCCAATCACAGGTACATCCATAAGCCCTGAAACAACAGAAGGCAGGCTTCCCTCTCGTCCTGCCACAACCACAACAGCATCCACACCCTCATGTACCAGTTTTGTAAGTCCTGGAAACAGTCTGTGGATTCCTGCCACACCTACGTCATATACTGTGGCAACAGAACATCCCATCTCCTCTGCTATAACCTTTACTTCTTCAGCAACAGGGATGTCAGCGGTTCCTGCCGAAATAACTCCCACCTTACCACCTGTTTTTTTTGCTGGTTCCCCTATAATTATAATCCTGGCACGCTTTTCCCACCGAATAGGATAGTTCATCTCTTCAGCCAGAGCCTTCAATGGTTTGTAGTATGCATCACCAACCCTTGTTATAATAGCTCTTTTCTCATTTTCCAGATGAACACGTGCAATAGATACAACATCTTCACAACTCTTACAATCAGCTATTATCGCTTCTGGAATTCCTATTCTTTTCGCACGATGAATATCCACATTAGCTACTTTCGCTAGGCGCTTGAAACTGATTAACCTAAGCTGACGCTCTGCCTCTTCAACGCTTATTTCATTATGTTTTACTTTGTTAAGTATGTCTGATATATCCACATACTAATATTACCCAAGCTAATAGATTATCCTTATGCTATTCAAAGCATTCATCGGTATAGGTATGTTATTACACGTAAAACCAATTAAACTTATTCTCTATAAAAGTAGGTTTCTTTTCCAGAATATTAAGTAATTAAAGTTTAAAATTATATGGTGATTACCAATTCATAGGTTCGCCATTTAAATATAACTGTTTTTCACGTTTGCAGTAAGTCAGTGTAACAGTTACAACATATAAAAAATAAGCAACAATTTTTA
>CAZCRM010000083.1:0-6875 GCA_964501085.1 uncultured Methanosarcinales archaeon
ACTCCATTCACTCCCATTACATCCTCAACCATCATCTCACATTATATTCTTTCTCAAGATATAATTTTCTATTTTGTTAGCAGCAGCACTCCAGATACATGCAGTTCTGAGGACAACTTTTTGCCTTTCCTGGATCCTTACCATAATACACTATTTCCAGCTTGCTGTCCCTCTCCTCTATGAACCATTGTCTCATTTCATCATTTATTAAATATATATCTCTTTCTATATGTGGTGTTGGATGATCCTTGATAAAGGATAGATAAACAGTACATCCAATATTCACAGGTATCTCATAGAGACTCTCATAGACTAAAGAATACCCTGTTGTTGTTAACCTGTGAAAATCTCGTTTTGCACCAGTCTTTAGATCGCATATGAGCACGCCTGCAAAGTTTATAGCATCTGCACTCAAATTCCCGCTTAACCCAAGATATCTTCCGTCCATCTTATGTTCTAAAACAATGGGTATAGAATGATTTATAAGCGAATCTTCGTTGAGATGATAGTATTTACCAAGATATTCATCTACTCTTGAGCATACCCTATTTACCTCAAAATTCCAGAGCTTTGAAACATGCTCCTGAATCTCAGCCTTCTCATCAGAAAACTGTGCTAACTCTATATTCGGTTTCTTATTCAGCAGAAATTCTCTTAGAGTAGAGCATGCCTCTATCCCATGCTGATAAATATATTTTTTAGCAAGCGGGAATAACTCATGGAGCACATCATGATATATCTTGCCTATAATCATATCCTTGTTAGGAGGAACCATAACCTTCTCAACATGCCTGAGATAAACATCCCTCCCACTCTCGCAGTACTTGCCTGCTATCTCCCACAAAGGAAGTTTGATGTTCTCAAAAGGAGGTGAAAGCTCAGACTGATGCCAGTTCCAGCCTCTTAAATCCTCAGAAACCTCATTGTTTCTTGAGAGTGGAAGTAATCTCTTCAGAATATACTTTCGTTCATCCTCTGAGAAGAAGTACATCACAAACCTCCGCAGTACCCAAGATACTCACAGTCAGCACATTTTTTCTTTTGCTTTGTAGGCTTTGGCTCAATCTCTTCATCTATGATTCTTTTTATCTCATCCATAGCTTTTAAAACATGTCTTCTTAGATCATCTGTTATAAAAACCTCAACATTTGTTCTATCCCTCTCATAATGAATAAACCCTCTTCTCACTATGGTATGAAAATGCTCCTCAACTAAAAAAGCATAACCTACAAGCTGATACTTGTGGTTTCTATAAGCTTTGCCATTGTTAGAAAAACCGTATTTGTATTCTACAGGGATGTATTCCCTGTCTGCTCTAATTAGATAATCAAGAACACCGTTAAGCTCAAGCCTTCTGCTCTCCATGTAGGTTTTCAGTATCTTCTCAGCAGAGTCAAGATTTTTATCATAGAATATCGCTCCTTTTCTCCGTTTCTCTCTTGCTATGATATTCTCATGTTTTTCTTTGCCTTCTTCAAGCTTGATATCTTTGAATTTGGGAACATGAAGCACATGCTCATAATATATTACCTTTGGGCAGAAGAAGTACTGCTTTAAATCACTAACAGAGATCATAGAATCATTTCCTCTTCAACATTATAATTCTCGCCTATGTTTTTTCTCAATCCAAAGCACTTGCTGCACAGAGGATATATCTGAATATTCCCGAACTCATCTCCAAGAACCTTCTCCAGTTTTATTTTGAGTTTATCCCTTAAGTTTGTGTTCAAATCTCCAAGAAAAGCACTTTTCTGTATCCTCATACATCCAAAATCTTTTAGAATCGTGGCGATCTTATTTCTAAGATTATCATCAGTTATATCATAGATTATCAGGGTTTCCACTCTTATAACATAATTTAACTTATATTATATAAAACTTATTGAATATTCGGAGCTAAGCACCTGAAAAATGTTCAACAGAGCGATTGTACAGTAGTTACTCCATGAATCACCACCTCACCACAAATGGCTCATAGCGTTCTCTTTCTCCTCTCAAATAAGTAACAATAGCCCTTGCCTGCGCATGTATTATATTCTTTATCGCATATTTCTTATTGGTGTAGGATATGATCTGATCCAACCTCTCAAAAAACCCCTTCAGAGCAATTCTCATTCCCTCATGTGTCATCTCCATCCTATCCTTTAGCATAAAATGTGTGGGCTTCATGCTATCAGCAAGACCTATAACTACCCTATCAACGACTATAGGTCTGAACTCCTCCATCAAATCATAAACTGCCTTTTCCTTCCCTGGTTTATCTGCATGCAGAAAGCCCGCATAAGGGTCAAGCCCTGCATACAGCATTGCCTTCCAGACTTCCTGCTCAAGTATATAATAACCGAAATTGAGAAGGGCGTTTATGCTATCCTTCGCATTGGGATACTCTCTGCTCTTGAAACCCCATTCTTCTGGTAGTAACCTTGCATAGGCATTCCAGTAAATATCTGCTGCTCTTCCCTCTATACCCATGATTACATCCCTTACCTCTTCTATGCTGTTACCTCCAACTGCATCAAGCTCACCTGCAATAGATATTATTCTGTTAGCTTCATGCCTAAAATAGCTCCAGAGCTCTTCCTTACCACCTTTCCATTTCTTGGCAAAGGATTTGAGTAGAGAAGCTTCATTCTTTAATTTTCCAAACACGAATTGTTTGGCTAAATGCACACTTCTCTCATCATAATAGGAAAGATACTGTTCCCTTCTCGTTTTAACCGTGCCACCTAACTTTGCAGGTATAAGCCTTGCCACAGGCTTGCCTGAATAAGAGAGGAATAGAATATCTATATTATTCTCATTTGCAAGAAAAATAGCGTCTGAAGAAAGAGATACAGATTTGCCAATTATTACAATCTGATCTATTCCTTTTGCTGATCTCGCCTCATCTTTTTTATCCTTCCTTGATATCCTGAACTGTTCACTGCTCTTTCCCAGATAGGTTCCTCTTTCTGTCAGGATCAGGCGAGACATAATGTTAATTTTGGTGTGAAGATATATATAAAGGAGTCTCAAATAATCGGAATGGAATAACCATCAATGTTTAGCCATCGAAGATCCCTGCCTGAGTATGGCTGGATGATAAAAAAGCGGGAAGTTGCTATCAATGGTTTGTATTTATCAAATCTCTTCAAATCTTTCGGTGAAACTTGGATTGGAAATACCACTCCTGTATATCCCTCCTCCAATTCCCTTTCACACTCAGATAGCTTTGTGATCACTGCGGTTCCTCTTTTCTTCCCGATGAAAAACACCTGTCCTTCTTCAATTCTTGGATATTCTCCCCAAAGCGCAGCTTTGAATAACGATCCAGGTAAAATAACCTCTTGTTTGCCATACCTGAGTAAGCCCTGATTTGGATTATCACCTGCTTTGTAAACGATCTCATCCATCCTCACATCTATCGGAATCGCAGGGGCATTCTTAAATGAAAAATCAGTTTCCTTCCATTCCTCTTTTCTGTTACGCTTGAACATATCTGAATATGAGATGGCGTTAGCTACCGCTTCCTTTGAAAAATACATCAGGGAGCCCATTCTACTTGCATAGAACTCCCTGAGATACATGGAGTAAGACTCCAGTCTGAATTCAATCAGAGCTACACGCATTTTTTATCCCTGTTTCACTGAAAAAGCTTCTGTTATTCCATATTTATCTGTAAAATCCTTTATAATTTCTTTTGTAACACTTTCTGCCTCATCCAAAGCTATTAAATCTGAGACTGGTCCCCTTGGCGCCTCTACAAACTCTTGAATCTGTGCTTCCAAAGATTTTCCTTCATCCACGCCTCTGAGAAGATTATCCACTGAAATATATGCCAACCCATTAGTTATAAGCAGCCATTTTGTACTTGCATCTCCACGCAGCTTGCTGTAGTTACCATAACCCAGTGAATCTGCGGTCTCATTTCCAAATAGTATTGCTCCGAGATCGAATTTGCTCGGTTTGAATATCCTGAGGATAAACGGAAACTCGGTTCCAGGAGGAACGACTACTTCCTGAAACGGTGTGGTGCCTTCGCCGCTCACTATTTTCTCCTCGTTCAGTTTGACCCGAAACTTCTCATCATATACATATTCTTGAAGGGAGATTAGATCTTGGAGTTTCACCCTTGAGAACAACGCTATATTTTTTCCAGCCTGAGCACTCAGTGCCCCTAATAGTCCACATACATCACACTCCACACATGGTTCATCCACGGTGCAACCTTCGATCTTCAATGAATTCAGTAATACTCTGCGGATAACACCATTCACTTTCCTTGCGATGATCCAGTACCTCTCCTTTCCAGCAAACTCAACCTTCGCAGTTTCACGCAGTGTCCCAATCCCTTCACTTGAGGTGAATAACCCCTCACTCTCAAGTCTCTTCACGCCAACAAGCGTAATAACTCCTTCCTTTAGTAGGTTTATTCTACCTTCGGTTATATCCTCTTTACTCCACTTTTCATGCAATTCGTCTAGAAAACTCATACATATTCACCTTCCTCTACTTTTCTCATTTTCTGATTGTAGTAAAACACAAGATATAAATCCATATCTGCTATCTTCCTCGAAAATTCTGAGAGTTTCATCTTTTTTTCAGCACATCTCTGAATTACCTTTTCTATCATATCCATAATTTTTTTCACTTCTTCCTGATTCGGTCCAGATCCCCTCTCTCTTTTTATCCCATGAATGACCCTAGTAGCCCAGTTTCTTGCAGAGTTCTCATCCCTGACCATTTTAAAGTTTTGAAGCCATTTTACAAGCTCAACACCACTAAATGTATCTGTTCGTGATTTCCAGAAGCTTCCTGCTTTAGGAATCAATCCCAGATCCACCAAAGTCCCTGTTATCTCCAAACCAAGATCAAATACCCAATCTTTATCTGAGACCTCTTCAACCATATCTATCACCTCCAGTGTTTTATCCAATCCCAATTTCATCCTTCTAAAGATCAGATTAGCAGCCTTCCTTGGTTCATCGAAAAATAGCATAAATAACCCTGTGTTAAGATCGAACTTGGTTCGAGCATATTTAGAACAGATATTATAAATTGTGTTTGCTCTTCTCATTTCATCCAGTTCGATCTTCTCGCCAAAAATAGAGAACAGTCCATCCCCTAAGCGCCCATAGTGCAGTGAGCCTTTTGTTACATTGTAGAGATCATAAAAAGTAGCAGAAACAAGTGCCTTCTTAACAGAACCAGATGCCTTTGCTCCTCTCATTGCGATAAGTGACTCGAATGGAAAACAAGCACCTGCAAGTGAGATAAAATCATTAATGCTTGGAAGAGTGAAGCCTTTCAGGTTTGAGAGTCTATCCTTGCTCATACCAAGTACTGATAACGAGTCCCATCCCTCTCCTATAAAAGATAGAAAATCTTCACTAAGCTTTGCCTCCTCCACCTCTTCTTTTCGCCCAGATATAAAATCAAGGAGTTTTTGCATGGTCTCATTCGAGATGGGGGAACTTATGTAGAGATATTCTTTTTCTTTGCTCACACTCTGTCCTTCCTTTCTTATCGTGGAGATTGGAAGATCAACATACCCTGCAAGAAAACACCAGCCGCATAGATTTATCAGCGCTCTAGATTCCCCCCTAGATAGATGAAAAACACTATCGGTCTTTGGATTCCCACATATTAGTGCCTGCGCCCCGTATTTCTGTTCATATTCTCTGCAGATCGGACAGAGCTTTGTATTTTTAACTGATTTCCATTTTATCATAGGCGCTCCATCAAAAAGCGCATATTCAGGAAGTGATACACTGAACTTTCCTTCTTCAATTTGTCTCATCATCTTTTTATATTCCAACAAAACATTCGTTATTGAACGATAGTAGTTTCCTGATCCATCAAATAGCTTAAGTAGCTCCTCAACATCTCTTTGAAGATTTTTATTTATTTTTTTAATCTTTTCTTTATCGATTAACCTTAGCTTATACCTTTTCTCTTTACCATCTGCAACCCTGTCAACAATCTCTGAAAGCTCATCCAATTCTATTTCAGACCCTGAGATCTCCTTTATCTTTTCTTTTATCAGTTTCCAGAGAGAATCCACAATAGAATCCAGGGATTCTCCACCCATCTTTTCCTTCTGAAGCTCTCTTATCTCATCTACAACCACAGGAGAAATCACTCTATAGAGTTTTTCTCTCATATCAAAAGGGCTTTTTCTTTTCATTACATACCCGGATTTTTCCAATGAGGAAAGCGCTCTTCTTGTTGCCCCCTCACTGAGATTCAAAAGCTTCGTGACGTCATCATCCCTGAACTCTTCTCCATTAAACTCGCTCCACAACCTCTTATATACATTTTCCAGCCATCCATTTATACTTTCCATATTCACACCATACGGTAACATAATTTAAAAATGTTACCTTCTGGTAATCATCCATATCTCTTTTAAGCTTACTCGAATCTTTTTTATCTGGTATGTGGTTAGCTTCATGCGAGCATAGTTCATCCACATCTTATTTATCTCTCCTCGCCTTATTTTATTCATCATCTCTTCCAGTTTAGATGCAAAATACCTCTCCAGCTTATTCTCTTTTATCTTATACACGAGAAGGTCAGGATTAAGATCAATGTCAGATAGAATAAGTGAGGTAGCATCAAATTCGTCCTTCTCTCTTTCTGTCATCATTTTAAGTATAAAAAGATCTTCAACAGCAATCACATCCACCTCAACTTCCATTTGTTTGTTGTAGGAGGTAATTCTCTTTTTTTGGGATCTCTCAAAAACGTCACCAGTTATGGTATACACGTTTCCTGTGCTCTCATCTTCCACCTTATCAACAGAAACATCAAGCTCCACCGATCCCCCGTCCAATTTCTTACTTCCTTTGAATCCAAATTGACGATCTACAGTGGAATAACCATTGTTCTTGAAT
>CAZCRM010000084.1:0-6865 GCA_964501085.1 uncultured Methanosarcinales archaeon
TTTCCACCATGCGCCTCCACAATATTTCTTGAAACCCACAGACCAAGTCCAGCTCCATGATATGTAGATGGCGTGTGCTCAAGCTGATAGAACCTATCGAAAATCAAATCGAGCTTGTCCTTGGGTATACCTATACCAGTGTCGCTGATTTTTATATGTATTTCATTGTCTTGCTCTTCTGTGGTAATTCGTATCTCTCCTTTAATGGTAAACTTGACTGCATTATCTATGAGATTCCAGAACACTTGACTTAATCGCTCTTTATCCCCCTGTATGCATAAGGTATAAGGAATCTCAACATGTATGGCGAGATTCTTGATAGAAATTATGTTTTCGAACTCCTTTAAGATATTACTTATAACCTCATGAACACATACGTTTTCCCAGTGAAGTTCAAGATTGGAGGATTCAATGAGTGAGGAATCAAGCAGTCCTTTTATTAGCCTTGATAACCTCTTTGAATTTCTAAGTATAATCTCAAGCTTGTGCCTCTGCTCTTCAGTTATGTCTTCATCAAGCAGAAGCTCTGTAAATCCTATAATCGAGGTGAGGGGTGTGTTTAGCTCATGAGACACATTTGATAAAAAGCTATCCTTTATCCTGAAAAGTTCCTTGAGCTTGGAATAGGCTTTTCTTAATTCCTCATACGAATCCCTGAGTTCTTCTTCAAGCCTTCTCTGCTGCGTAACATCTTTTATCACGGTGATTATTTTTTCAACCTCTTCATTCTTATTTTTGATGGGTATCTTGCTTGAACTAATGTAGATTTCCTCTCCATTGTATTTAATCTTCCTCTCATTCTGAAAAACCTCTCCTGTTCTGAGAACATATTCATATTCCTTATCAATATGCATTTCCTTCAAAAATGGAAATACTTCATAAAGATTCTTATTTATTAGCTCATGCTTTTTTAGTTTTATGTGATTTACCAGCACATCATTGACAGCAAGTATATTCATGTGCTTATCCACCACATGTATGGCGAGATTCACATTATTCAATATTTCCTCATTGAATTCCTTAAGATACTTTATATTCTCATAAAAAATAATATTCTCCACAGCCACACCTAGCTGATTGCCTATGGAACTGAAAAGCTCTTTATCTCTTTGAGAAAAACCACGTTTTCCTCTGCTTTTAAGAAGAATGACTCCAAGCACCTTATCCTTTGATTTGAGAGGAATTTCCACAAGGCTATCATCATACTCGATGATTTTCACCTCATCAATATTTTTTATAAGCATGATTTCGCTTTTTTTGCCTATATGTAGCTTGTGTTCAAACTCACCAGTTTTATTTTTAATATACACATCCCCACTCTCCATTCTGGTAAGCTTTAGCAGGCCTTCAAGGGTTTTGGATAATATCTTATTCAAATCAAGGCTCTCGCTTATATTTCTGGAAATTTCATTGAGTATGGTAAGCTCCTTGTTTCGCAGGATGATTTCTCTCTCAAGCTTCTTCTCCTGAGTGACATCTCTAAGCACCAGAATGATGTTCTTTCCATGCTTTTTATCCAAGAATGTTGTGGAGTTTATCTCAAGGATTTTTTTGTTTCCCTTTATCTCCAATTCATGAACAAACCTTGCAGGCTTTCCTTTAGCAATGATTTCATCAAGAGGACATTCTTTTGTGGAGATGATTTCATGGCAGGTCTTTCCTGTAACATCTTCATCAAAACCCATCATTCTCAAGAATGAGGTGTTGCACTTAATAATTTCATGGTTAGTATTCAAAACCACAATACCCTCTTCTATACTGTTGAATAAGGTTTCAAGATATGCTTCTGCATTTTCCACCTCCTGCTTTGAAGCTATTAGCTCGTTAATTTTCTGGTCAAGACTTGAAGCCATGTCATTGAAGGTTCTAGCAAGCTCGCCAAACTCGTCTTTTGTATCTATATCTATCCTGTAATTCAGCATACCTTTGTTGATTTTGTTAGCTCCTTCTGTCAGCTTTGTAATGGGCGAGGTTAGCTTTCTTCCAATAACGAATGTGAAAACTCCTCCCATTAACACAGCTAACAATGCTATCATAAGAAGCTCTCTTGAAGCTTTATTAATCTGCTCCCTCACCCTGTTCTCAGATAAACCAAGATGAACATAGCCAATATTCTTGAAGAGGGGGGCATCAAATTCATGTATCACCCCTCTCTCGGTTTCAAAGACGTATTCGCTGATATTAGAGGGTTTGGTCATGTTCTTCAAAGCTACTGGAAAACCCTTATCAAAGGTATGCACCAGCACAACACCTTGAGAATCTGTCACATAGATATACTCTATATCAGCATAACTGCTCTTCATATTATCAATATAGTTTTTGATATCCATCAAGCTATTCACAAGCAAAGGAGTTGAAAGTTCTGTTGCAAGATGATTAACCAATATATACCCTTTATCTCTGAACTCTCCTTCAATCATGTTTTTCTGAATATCCATAATAACGAGGTAAGAACCTCCTATGATTAAGAGGATTATCAGCAGTGTGGATATAATTATTTTTAGCCTGAGCTTCATGATATTCGTTTCCTCATTTCTCTTATAGAATCATAGACACTATCATCTATATTCACAAACCTATCTATCATGATTCTGGAAAGAATGGCTCTGCCTTCCTCATCCTTATCCATATCAATGAAAATCTCTCTGAGCCTATCTTCAAGGTAAGGATTAATATCCTTCGGAACCACGACAGGGGGGATTCCAAATGCAGGAGAAACCTCTATAATCTTTGTCTTTGCTATGATTTCAGGTCTGATGTTCTTCATATACTCATACACCAAACTATCCACTGCTGCCCCATCCGCAAGCCCTTCAGCTACAGCAATTATAGAGTTATCATGACTGTAGGTAAAGAAGAAATTTTTACCTTTTTCATTTCCAAAAAATGACTCAGGGGTTTCATTGATGAGAGCTAATCTGTATGTAGGGTAATAATAACCTGAGTTGGATAGTGGGTCTGAGAAAGCAAACCGTTTACCACGGAGCTCAAGAAAATTCGAGTAGCTACTG
This sequence comes from uncultured Methanosarcinales archaeon, assembly GCA_964501085.1. Taxonomy (GTDB): domain Archaea; phylum Halobacteriota; class Methanosarcinia; order Methanosarcinales; family Methanoperedenaceae; genus CAZCRM01. The sequence goes on from CAZCRM010000084.1 coordinate 3,012, forward strand.
TTTCTGTTAACGATAATGTATGAATGATATGTGGTTTTTCCATAAATCACAGGTGCCACAAGAAGTTTCATGTAGGCATCTCCATCAACATATGCTCCACTGCACACGAAAGCAAGATTCACTTCATGATTCTTTATGAGCTCATTTATCTCTTTATAGGTTCTCCTCTGTACCATTTTTACAGGCACACCTAATTTTTTGGATATATACTGTATCATTTCTTCGTAATACGAGTAGGATTCCTTAGGTGATATAACCGAAGCAATGGCTATCTTCACAGCGTTATCCTCTTGGATGGTATTGGTTTCCTCAACAATGCTCAGGTTGATTCTCTCCTTCTTCTCAATACATCCTGATGTTATCAAGAGAATAAACATAAGAAACACAGGAATAATCAGCAGTTTTTTCATCATCTTTCACTCCTTAAACAATTTCCCTGAACAGCCATCCCCAGTACTTTATCGAGACAAGAAGAGCGAGGGTTAATCCTAATGCGAATAACTCATAACCCACTATCTGTTCATTCATTGTTATTATAATAGAAGCCACTAATGTTAATACCATACCAATATAATAAAGATAGTAATATTTTCTCATCCCAAGCACCTCACCCAAGCGTTTGCTGAGAACACAGAGGAAATAGAGTATAATGGTGAAGAGAAGGAAGGATAAAGAAGTGTATTCATGGCTCATCGTACACCCACCATCTTTCTGTAAAGGAAATAACTTGCTAGAAAAGAACCTAAGGAACCAAGAAGGTGTATGAACTCGTTCATCATGGGAAATAACTGAAATGCTGAGATAACAAGAATCGCTATGGGTATGAGATATAGATAGTAATATGTACGTACATTAAACTTCTTTTGATAGAAGATGGCTATTGCAACAATAAAAACCATAATAAAGCTACCTACAAGCCAGGAATACATATTGAGTAAAATAAGCTCATTCATGATTCTTCTTAAAAGCCTCTACAAAGGCATCAGATGGAGTTTTTGTTGGACTGCCTGAGAGAATACCTGAATACTCACTAAAGGGCAGTTTTATTTCACCTCCTTTCTCACTGATAACCATCTCACGTATCTGCTTATCATGATTGCTTCCTCTCATCTTGAGTACAGATATCACTTTCCGCATCTCACTCTTTATCTCCACATACCTAAGTAATATCACGGTATCCATGAGAGGGGAGATTCCAGTTCCTGTGATGCTGGTAGCTCCTGTCAGATTCGAGGTCTCGCTGGTATATATAGCAGTGATATTTCTATTTTTTAGATAGTTGATGATTTCGCTCATATACTCAGGTAGTTGAGCATATTCAGGAAGCATCCGCTGTAGCCTAGAAGTGCCATCGAACAGTACACGCTTTGCATTAATTTCCTCAACCTCTTCCTTAAGCTGATTTGCAAACTCATAAACATCGAATTCAAAGGGTGTGAGAATCTTCAGCACATGCTTATTCTCAAACTCTTCTAAATTCCAGCCCATCTTCCTTGAATTCTCACGAATCTGTGCTGCATCTTCTTCAAATGAAACTACAACTCCAGCCTCGTTTTTTAACACACCATCCATGATGAACTGCATCCCAATCACACTCTTACCCGTTCCACTACTCCCTGAAAGCAGGATGGATGAGCCCCTGATAAACCCTCCATTGGTCATCCTATCCAGTCCCTTTATGCCTGTTGATACACGTTGTGTTGAAACATGCACTCTTGTATTATAAGACAATCTTGGAAACACCATTAGCCCATCCTTTGTTATCCTGTATGAATGCCTACCACTGCAGAACTCCTGTCCCCTCATTTTAAGGACGTTAAGATAGCGAATATTACGTTCATGAGATTGATGAGCGCTCATGTATATAATACCATCAACAAGATAACTCAAGGTGCTTCTTATAAGAGATTCCATGGTGTACTCACCCGTAAGTAACACAAGGGAATTCCATCTCTTTATCCTGTTGAAGAAATCATAATAAAACCTGCGCTGGGAAGCTTCATTCATTCCAAAGGCAAACACATTCACAGGGTCAATGGCAATTCTGTCTGGTTTAACTTTCTCTATCTTTTTTTCCATTTCATTTATGATAGCTCCCACACCCCTATTTATGGTCTCAAGATTTATTGGCACATAAGTAACATTATTGTTTTCCAGCAATGTTAGGTCATAAAAAGAGAACTTTGACATGAAGCTGTTGAGCATGGTTATGGGTTCTGAAAGTGCGGTGATATACATACATATCTCTTCGTTTTCTGCAGCGTTAAATAACGATTGCATCACAAAAGTAGTTTTGCCTGTTCCAGCGGTACCTGCTATGAGTATCGCTGAAGGTCTCAAGAATCCCCCATTCAGTACATTATCTAAGCCCTTTATGCCTGATGTAACCTGTTTCATCATTACCCCAGAATATGTTTTATCTTTTCAGATGCCTTCTCGGTTTCGATGAGAATCAATCCAAGACCTGCTTTGGGTTCAGTCATGACGATAAGCAGGGCTTTTGGTCCTGCACCTGTGGCTATAATCTTACCATACTTGGATTCTATGATTACTCTATCTGGAATGCCCTTACCGAGCTCTGCACTTGCGGTTTCTGCAGCTCCAAGCATGGTAGCTGACATGGCTGCAAAGGTCTCAGCATGCTGTTTTCCAGATATGGTGGAAGCTATAAGTAAGCCATCCCTGCTTGCTATAGCTGAAGCTTCGACTCCTCCCGTTTTTTTAAGATTCCTCAGTATCTCCTCGAGCTCTTCTATTGTTGTCATGTTTGAATTAAATAATTATATGTCTGTCATATCTTTTATAATTTATTCGACATATATAGCTGGTCTCATTGGTAAAGCAAAATGACTTTTTTTCTTGGGATCATAGTCTGGAGAATCTCCACTCATTACAACAACATCACATCCCACCTCCCTGCTTAGAAACTCCCTTGCCTGTTCTAAAGCAGAGGTTTCATCAAACTCTGGTGTTAGAGAGTTCATCAACTGCTTATAGCTTTGAATATCAGCAATCAACTTCTGAACAAACCTTGCAAGCTCTTTAGGTTTAACATGCTCAATCAACTCCTTACTCTTAACAAGCTCCTTCATGAGAGTTTTCATATCAAGATTCTCCTGCTTCATGGTTATGGCTTTTTTAAGAACCACCCTTTTCCACGACTGAGATGTGTAAATAAAAATCCTTTTCGGTTTTATTCTGGTAACCCTTAGTATCTCCTCTATGTCTTTTAGAGTGTTGCGGGTTATCTCCTCAGCAAGCTCAGCAGTTTTATCAATCAACGAAGGGTTTACCTCTGGAAACTTGGCAAGAGAAACAAAACCCTCATTCATCTCTTCCCAAATCTCCTCACAGAGATGAGGTGTGAAGGGCGCCATCAGCCTTACCCAGGTATTCAGCACCTGCCTTCTTACAGCTTTACCTCCCCTGCGCTCATACCATTTCATATCATTCATGAGAAGATAAAAGGCATTCTGCAAAGCTTTGCGTGTCTGCATCTTCTCAAGGGCATCAGTGGTTTCCTTTATTCTATACTGCAGTCTGCTCAGCATCCATCGATCAATGAGCTTTAGCTCTTTCTCATCCTCTGAGTTCAGAATTTCATACGCCATCCTGTAGAATCTCTCAACCTGTCTTTTTGTGGCTTCCACATCTGCGCTTCTCCAGTCTGCATCCTGCACAAGCTCTGCACTACTTAATATATACAATCTTGTGATATCAGCACCATATTCTCTGACCGCAGATTTCATTGTCAATAGAGGTCCTTTTGATTTGCTCATCTTCTTGCCTTCCAAGGAAACAAAGCCATTGATGGCAATACTTCTGGGCCAGTGGTACTCAGGGAAGATTGCGGT
>CAZCRM010000085.1:0-6827 GCA_964501085.1 uncultured Methanosarcinales archaeon
ACATATAAAGAGGCAATGATTAGCAAATCCTCAGCATCCTCTTTGCTGATTACTCCCTCCTCAACCGAATCCATCACAGCCTTTGCCACCCCAGCTTGTGCAGGACCAAATATAAGCTCTGCCTGAGTTGCATTCTTGATGGTCACCTTATTCACTATAAGGGTTGAGGGTTTTGGCTGGAGATTTGGCTCAAGTACTGCAAGAAGCGGTGTATGCCCCTCTCTTGGCATCGCTAAAGATGTCATGAAGGCTGTCTCAACAGCACCACCTTTCCGACCTATCACAAGCTCTACATGAGCCTCCTCATCACCTGAACCTACCGAGGCTTCACCCACCATACTCTTGACTATTCGTACCATGTTTGTGTAATCAGCTTTGCATACAACATATACATTTCGTTTGCTGCTAATGTTGGATAAAGGGAGACTTAGATGGTGTTAACTTTGGTTTTCAGCATAAGGTAGGAATTCACCTACAAGCCACCTATGGGTGGTAGTTGACTATATGAATACCTCACTCTCTGAATGTACCACTATTCCCTCACTGGTTATACTGTAGGGTTTAATCTCTCTTGAATGATCCACCCTCCTCATTTTCAGGATTTCGATAGCTGTTGTTATGGATTTCATACAATTATCTCTCACCTGTCTCAGCAGAATAACCCCATCTGTAACATATTCTATCAGACCATATTTTGAGTAATAGGGATTACCCATATGTATCTCTGAGGTAAGGATGGCTGTGATTCCAAGTTTCTTTATCATATTTGCAAAGTTGAACACATGATCCCGTCTTTCTGTTTCTTTATCAAACAGCATCTCGTAGAGAGTAATAGGATCAACAGCCAGTCTGGTGGTGTTGAAGGACTTAAAAAGCTTGGGTAGGTCCTTCTCCATCCTATCTATAACAACCTTGATATTCTGAGCACTCAGACGAATTAACGCAAGTTTTTTGTTTTCAATATAGGGCTTAAGCTCCCAGCCAAACATTTCTGCAGTTTTAATTATATCCTCCTCGTCTTCCTCCAAGCTTATGTACACACATCTCTCATTTCTTCTCAGCCCTGCATATATGAACTGGAGAGCTAAAGTAGACTTACCAGTACCTGGAGAGCCTATCACCGCCACAATATGCTTTTTTGGAATTCCACCATGTAACATTTCATCAAGTCCATCAATACCAGTGTTAAGGATATCCATCATCTACCCCTCACTCTTTTTACGTTGGATATTTCAAAACCTTTTACTGAGGTGATCTGGGTTTCAAAGTTGACAATATCCTCATGTTCCAGTGTAGGCATGATTCCCCTGAATTTTTTAATATACATGAGGCGCTGTCTTTGTGGAAAGCTATTCTTTTCCCATTCAAAGACCACAACCCCATCCATGCATTCTGCAATCTCTTCTTGTTTGTTTGTATCGAAGATTTTCCCGTTCAGTAGCATATAAACAATGCCCATCCATTTCTTTGAAGCTTTCTGTAGACCACGTAAAAAAAGAATCAAATCATTCCATTCGATGCGCTGTATACAGTACTGGATAAGAGATGTTAGAGAATCAATGATTACCATGCTTGAGTCCGCATTTTCATCGAGATACTCTACCAACGCTTCAATGAGATTCTTCTCCTCTTGTTTCCATTTCAATGACTCAAAACTGTCTGATGCTTCATTGAGTATCCATTTTGTCGGTATGAATGAACTGGCAAAATATGCCTGTGAAAAGTCTTTGAATTCCAGTCTGTTTTCTGTAATGCTATCCCGCAATATATCATAATAATCTGGAAAGGAAAAGGCTATCTCCTGCATTATGTCGTCTTTTGAACGGGTGAGAGTGATATAGCATACCTTTTCAGGTGTTATTATATTGTCGTCATGCTCAGAGTTCATCAGCAGGCGTGCAGAGGAGGTGAAAACGAATTCATAACCTCCTGCTCCTATCTCCTCAAGCAAGAGTACGAGAGAACCTGCTGGTAAACCCCCATTTATTATAGGGTCAAGAGACTCTATACCTGTGGGAATCCTTTTAAGCTGAATACTATCACCTCTCTATTTAATCGAAAGCTTTATACTTAAACATTATTATCATTATAATAATGGTTTTGTATAGGTATGGAGAGATGCACGGAGATGCGATACAAAAAACCAGTCATGCAGTATGGGGGATATACAATCTTAAAGAAAGAATAAAGGAAGAACTCAGTGACTTAAAAAATTATTTGCATATCCTATCCAGAAAAAACCTGACCCTTGAGCCTTACACACCAGAGTTAGGGGTTCTTGTATCCTTCAGTGGTTTAGATGGCTATGAAGAAAAGGAACGATACTGGGTTAATAGACCCTATGCATTTGTATCTATATTATTCAACAAAAGTAAAAAAGAATATTTATACTATGTGGTAGAGCCTGAGCTTTCCATGTTTGAGCGGATGCTTCTTGAAACTGTTCATGAGAATCTTCTCGACACCCTTACACCATATGATACCGATATCGAAGATAAAAGTGAGATTCTGGAAAAAAAGACCCTTGAGCTCATCGATGGTTATTCAATCGATATTAGCATGCTTTCTCTACATAAGATATTGTATTACATAAAAAGGAATTACCTTGGATATGAGAGGATAGATGTTCTCATGCGAGACCCCAATATTGAAGACATATCCTGTGATGGTGCAGATATTCCAATCTTCATTTACCACAGAACATATCAGAACATACCAACCAACATACGCTTTAGTGAGGAAAAGCTTGATAATTTTGTTATAAAGCTTGCACAGAAATGTGGAAAACACATCTCTATAGGCGAACCCTTAGTAAACGCTGCACTGCCAGATGGTTCAAGGCTCAACGCCACCTTTAAAAAAGAGGTTACTTTTAGAGGAAGCACCTTCACAATAAGAAAATTCCGGGAGCATGCCTTCACACCAGTAGACTTGATCAAGAACGGTACATATTCGTCTGAAATCTTAGCATACCTGTGGCTTGCTGTGGAAAATGGGAAGAGCATAATCTTCGCAGGTGCAACAGCAGCGGGAAAAACCTCAACGTTAAATGCGGTCTCTTTATTCATCCCCCCTATGGCAAAGATTGTTAGTATCGAAGATACACATGAACTAACCCTTCACCATGATAACTGGATAGGAAGCATCACACGAGAGTCGCTCTCCCATAAAACCAGTGCACAGGATATAGATATGTATGAGTTACTGCGCCATGCCCTCCGTCAGCGACCTGAATATATTATAGTGGGTGAAATCAGGGGACGAGAAGCTTTAACATTATTTCAGGCAATGAATACAGGGCATGCAACCTATTCAACAATGCATGCAGAGTCTGTGAACACTGTTATAAGCAGGCTTGAAGGAGACCCAATAAATGTACCCCATATAATGATTCAAGCCCTTGACATACTCTGCATTCAGAAACTGATACATATGGGTGGGAAAAGGATACGCAGGATGGATATGATGATTGAGTTCACAGGAATAGATTCAAATACCAATGATTTACTGATTAACGAAATCTACAGATGGGATCCAAAAAACGACTGCTTCAAGAAATTAGGTAAATCCTTTGTTCTTGAAACTATCATGGAACGACATAACTGGGATGAGAAGAAGCTGAAATCTGAACTTAATAACAGGAAACGAATTCTCGAATACATGACAGAGAAGCAGCTGGATGAGTTTGATATAGTCTCGCTTATACAGAGTTACTATGCTGATCCCGAAAACACCATGAAATCCATTGATGCACATGAACAGAGTTCATAAGCTTGCTTTTGCCATCTTTGGAAAATATGTAAGAAAGAGGAGTTATGATGAGTTAAGGTTAGCATTAAAGCAAGCACATCTCGCCTTACCCTGGGATATCTATGCAAGCACTGCATGCTTTTTAGCTGTAATAACAGCTATTATAGGAGCAATCTCTGCATATCTACTTTATCCAGTATGGCAAGATGTTTACAGCAGTCTTGCATTCCTAAAAGCCATACCGGGTAGCTATGGTGAAGTTATTTTTATTATACTCATAATATTTTTATTCTCCCTGTTCATAGGGCTTGCTACCTATTATATCATACTCGCATACCCTAAGTTGATTGCATACAGCAGGAAAGGCAAGATAGAACTTACCCTCCCGCATGCCATTGCATACATGCATGCACTGAGCAAGGGAAACCTCAGCCTTATTTCAATTTTCAAATCTTTAAGCGAGCATGTTAATGTGTATGGAGAGGCAGCAGAAGAAATCGCATATATCGTGATGGATACTGAATTATATGGTAGGGATCTCATCACAGCGCTCAAAAATGCAGCAATCACAACACCATCACAGAAATTCAGAGACTTCCTTGAAAACCTTATAAACGTTGCAGAAACAGGTTCAAATCAGCAAACTTTCTTTGAAAATATGGTAGAGCATTACCAGAAATCTGCAGAAGCTGACCAGAGTTTATATCTTGAGGTACTGGGAATGCTTGCTGAAACCTATGTGTCTGTTTTTGTTGCAGGACCACTGTTTCTAATTACAATTCTCATAGTTATGGGCATCATGGGCCCAGGAAGTATGCTAATACTCAAGCTTGTAGTATATGCTGTAATCCCTTTAAGTGCTATTGCTTTCAGCGTTTTACTAAGCATAATATCTCTTAGAAGCGATACAAAGCTTGTAAAAATATATACCACATCTAAAAAGCTCAATCAGTATGATGATGTGAGAACCAGACCCTTTGATGAAGATGATTACAGAAATATACGAAGATTGCATCGCTCCCTAAGGTGGACAAGCATCATTGAAAACAGAAAAAATCCACTGAAGCCTTTCTTCGCAGACCCTTTAAAGACCTTCTATATTACCATACCAGTGACTGTGCTTTATTCAATTCTATCGATTCATGACCATAAAATAACCATTGATCTGCTTGATGATGTTATTATAATCAACCTGTTGATTCTGCTCACCCCTTTTTTGTTCTTTTATGAGATGCAGTCAAGAAGGATAAAACGTATCGATTCCTCTGTACCAGATTTTCTGAGACGGCTGGCGGTGATAAACGATGTGGGCATGCCTCTTATCAGTGCAATAAAATCACTAACCGAAATCAATCTTGGTGTGCTGAGCACAGAAGTAAAACTCATTTATAGAGACCTTGTATGGAGCAATGACCTCGCAAATGCATTGATGAAGTTTGAACGACGGGTGAGAACAGTTGCCATATCAAGAATTATCACCCTTATAACAAAGGCAAGCGAAACTACAGGTAACATCAAAGAGACTTTAAGGGTGGCTGCAGCCGATGCTGCACTGGCAGAGAAGCTGAGGCGTGAAAAGTTCACGATATTATTATCCTATCTCGTAGTGGTGTATATGGCTTTTGCAGTGTTCATGCTTGTACTTTATGTGTTTGCAACCATGTTCTTACCAGAGATACCATCTACAAATGCTTATAGTGGCATGTTCTCGATATCAGCACATAAGGGAGAATACATAACATTATTTATGCATGCCTCTGTAATACAGGGTTTCTGTTCAGGCATCATTGCAGGACAGATGATGGGAGAGGGTGTGTATGATGGTCTAAAACATTCTGTGCTGATGATGAGCGCTGCATATATATTCTTCACGTGGTTCATATGATACGGAATGAAGATGCTGTTTCAGAGGTTGTGGGTGCACTGATGCTGCTTCTGATAGCAGTACTCTATCTTGGATACCTTCAGTCGTATGAGGTACCAAGATGGAATGAGGAAATCGAGATAGAACACTTTGACAGGGTTTATGAAGATTTTATAAAGTTTCGTTCTGATATAGAAGAGGTCTCACACAACAACATTCCCAAAACATCAGCTATAGAAATGGGAGCAAGGTATCCTAAGAGATTTCTGCTTAGAAACCCTGGCTTAGGTGTCTATGGAACTCTCACAACGTATCCCATCCACATCAACATCACCTACACAGATAAATATGGGAAAAACTATACAAAAAACTACACCTCAAATGGCATAATCTATGAAGCTCATGGCATTAAGAAGTTTCCAAAACTGGTATTTGAGAATGGAATAATTATAAAAGATTTTTCAGGAGTAAATCTTACAGAGGATACTCATGTTCTTCTTTTTAGTGAGGATAATATACATATCCCAATCATAAAAGGAATTGAATCAATTTCTTCGATGAGCGAGAAAACCTTCAACCTGAGACCACCAAAGCTCTCTAATTATTCCTCTGTAAGATTTGATATCATGAATATAAGCATCGAAACAAGATACCCGCTGTTATGGGCAAACCTCACAAAGAATGTTAGCGCTCCAAGGAATGGCAATGTTTCCATAGAAAATAATAAAATCCTCATAACCAACATCAAAGGTTATAACATCAGCAGGATCAAGCTTCCAGAAATCGATGAAGGTAGTTATGTATACTCAGGTATCATCACAATCGATGATAGTCATATCAATGGGAGAGGGGCGACAGGTATTAATGGGCAGGATATGGCAGAAAAAGGGGATTATCGTATAGATATACCTCAGAGCCAATATATCGAGCAGTTCATCATCCGAGATATTACACCTACATCATATGTCGAAGAACATGAGAAAGATGAGAAAGAACACGAAAAACCCAAACTGAAATTCTATGTGGCTGATAACAGCAAGAAATGGGAGGTGGAGATAAAGTTCAAATATGAAAATGAAATACTTACAATAGAAGAAGTAAAAGAAAAAAAGCCCAAAGAAACAACTTACTCTGAATTTACTGATATGGACATAACAAATACAAGAAGCATAGACCTAACAAGCTACTACAGAAACCAGAGCATCACCATCCC
>CAZCRM010000086.1:0-6803 GCA_964501085.1 uncultured Methanosarcinales archaeon
TTTGCAGAGAATTGGATTGAAAAATTCTAAAATTCTTGAAAAATAAGTTTAAAGTATTATGCACTAATCTGCAGTTGAAGTTCAAGAAGAAGGCTGAGCAACGAGCGTTTGGGGAGGGCTAGATTTCGTTACTGATTGATGAGCAAGAAAGCTCTTACCCTTTAGGGTTGAGATGAATTGCGTAAGGCATATATAGGATGTATACAGACATATATCAATATAGGGCTCGCTCAGGTTGAGGGAGTCATTAACGGGGCAATGGTATGTCCTGTGTTTCTAAGAGTGGAGGAAGGAGCTGAGGTAAAAGCCGATGTGGCTCCGATGTCCATGAAACCCTTAGAAGCACGAACCTCACACGCTTCAGCGTGGAGAAGATGTCAGTGAGAAGTACCTGCCTGAGAAGCTTTGAGAGATAGAGATAATGTGAAGATGAAGGTGGACACAGTTTAGAACTGAAAACAACACTCTCCAGTATTATCAATTAAGGATAAGTTAAGTTGTTTTATCTGGGATTATTATCAGTTTGTTAGCTAAAAAATAACCATCTTTCATATATTTTCCTTCCAGAATTACCTTCTCGTGTATATCGAATGACTTATGAACATCCCCTTTGTACACCACAGGTAATGTACTGTTTCCATCGGTTACATTAAATTGAAGCAAAAGATTTTCAGCATCCCATTTTACAGACTCTTTATTTATATACCCTTCTAAAATAAAAAATTGCTCTCCTTTATTGTTACTGCTATCAATTTGCCTTTTTAACATGCTTACGCTGTATCGGTCTATTGGTAAACGCTGAACATTTTCTGTGCTAATGTAGAAAAAAAATAAAAGAGTTACTATTACTGCTAACCCTATAACTTTTTGTTTATTAGTCATGGTTTGTTTCATTTGCTTATGGAAAGTTATATTTTAAGACATTCTAAAATGCTACTTCGTGAAACTATTACATACCTAGACTACAATCTGCGGCACAACCACACCCATATTTGTGGCAATGTTCACACGTACCCCATAATTGTGCACAGTCCCAACAACAAGGATACCAAGACCCCTCTGGTTCACAAGGAGATGGATTTGTATCGGTGGGACATAGGTAGTGGTACTCAGGAGATACATCTCCTGATGATTTATTCGAACTAGCTGTAGCGGTTGGTACAACTATTATCGAAATTAATAAGATCGCTGAAAAAACTGCTACTATTTTCTTATTAATAGATTTCATTATCTAACCTCCCATATTTTTATTCAATAACTCATTTTTATTTTTAAGTCAATTATATATTTAACATACTTATTTACTATATCACTCCTTCCTCTATTCGAAATTCGTTACGTTTTTCTGATTATTATAATTGAATTCATTATTTATGTGATTTGTGCTTTAAAAAGTAAAATCCTTTTTTTATCCTTCTTTTTTCTTTTAAAATAAAAAAGTTATTGAAAATTCGCATATTTTTTACAGCGTCGTTTTCACTTCGCTCAATCGGCTCTGGTAAAGAAGAGCAGGGATTTTTAAATCAGCACAGCACTGACGCTTATCCTCAAAGCAGAGAGTAGTGCCTCAAAGGAGTATTGAGCAAGCCGTATATTATCTGCACGAAGCACTCTCGGTATCCGTTCTGCTATTAACACCCCGGCAATGCGCTTGCAGTCAGTGGCAGCCATGTATTTCTGAAGATGCTCTACATGCTCTGTTCGTGCGAATTGCGAACTCTTATAGATAAAATCGGAGCTTTGTTGAATCTTCAGCAAAGTAGATGTTAGCTTTAAAGCCTCTTCCCACTTTCTCTAATTCCCGCGTATACCTCCATATCGTTTGATGTGATGGCGGAGAGGAAAAGCGGTTTATTTCATCTCTTGCATCTCTGTAAGTCATTCTTAAGGCTATGGGAAAGCATAAGGGAAAATCTCATCTATGTCTAAGAAAGACTGGAGGTCATTCTTGTCTGAAAGTAAAGGTAGGAAAAACTCACGATATTGCCACTTTGCTTGAACTCTGTCTTAAAAAGGATAGAGATTTTCAGTCCGTTGATATTGAAAAGTTAGAACAGCTTACATTTTATGCAGTAGAAGTGAGATATCCTGAGGAATTTTATGCACCTTCCATGGATGAGGCAAGAAGCATTCAATCAAGCAGAAAATCTATGGACATTTATTGTCAGAAAATTGGAATATATAACTGGAAGGGATGAAAAGCCTTTAGGAGATAAGAGAGCAGATGAGAAGACATGAACAGGGAAGTGGCAAAAAAGGTTTTAGAGCTGATGAAAGGTGCTGATAGGGGTTGTGTTTACTGCGTGAGGGAGTTGTTCAAGCGATTCGTTCGAGAATTTCCAGAATTTGCAGGACTGGCAGAAGACCTCTTTAGAGAAGAGTTTGATGAAGAACTTGAAAAAGGTGAAAAGTGATGAGTGAAAGAGATTGATAGATTGCGATATATTGATTAGAACCCCTAGGATGTGAGAGGATATATCAATTTGTGTATTCCATAACTAAAACTGCGCTTAAAGAAGGTATAGTTCTATGAAAGAGGAATCAAAGAGACATCTTCAAAAGCATGCTGACAATGGATGTTTCATTGACTTATGGGAAGTTTTTCAGTAAATATCATGGAAAAATATGATTACCCATCTCTGCTTTAGCATTATTGGATAAGATATTCAAAAAAGGGAATAAAGCAGGTCATTCTCTATGGTTCATATGCGAGGGGGAGGCGAGAGTATTCTGATGTGGATGTGCTGGTGGTGGATGATGCGCTCAATCCTTTAGAGGTTAGAGAGTCTTGATGGTTTTTTGTATCATAAAACCTTTTGGAGGACAGTAGAGAGGGGAAAAGAATAAATGGTGAACAACTGTAGTTAATAGTATTACCCCTTTATTTCAGGTGGAAAAATGGTTTAAGTGTATTTATGGATTTTTAACGTGATTGTGAGGTTTAGATAAATCTTATGGATTAATAGAGATAAAAAAGGATATTATTTGAAAATATCTTATATTACACTCTTTTTTTCTGTTAAAAACAAAAATAACCCTTATTTCAACTGAAAAATTTATATAGTATAACTACCATGTAGTAACTACGTTCACAATATTTCGCATGTGAAGGAGACATCGGAGGGGACTGGATGTTTCGCTGTTCGCCCACAGTGGGCGAACAGTTATTATTTTTTGAGGTAATATAAAAATATGAAAATCTGGATGGAAATCCAAGGGAAAAACCAAGCTCACTTAAGCTATAAAGGTAGTCAAGCAGGTGAAATGGCAATTGCCTATCTTAGCTCAATCGAAGCTGATGAGATTCAGATACATCTAACTAAGGATGACGAGACAAAAGCCTTTGCAGAGTTCTCAGGAAAAGATTGCAATCTCTCTGCTGCCAGGTTCATCCACTCAGCTATGGACACACCTGAGTTATCTTCTCCCTCTGAAGGACTTACACTAAAAGAGAGGCTGGAGATGTTTATACGGTTCGAGTTTCCTGGAGTGTGGTTCACATCCCTTGATGTGAAAAGGGAATATGAGAAGGTGTATGGAAAAATCAACCTGAGCACAGTATCTACATACCTTGCAAGAATGTACCGAGATGACCTTCTTGAAAGGAGAGGCAACCATAACCGTAGAGAGTACAGGGTTAAGAATGAACCTGAGATGAATAATATGGAGTATGCTTCAGTAAAATGATTCAACAGATGGTCTCAAGCTTGAAAAGCACATTCATACCCTGAAGTGTCATTCTGACCTTATCACCAAAACGCAGGATTTCCTCAACATCTACATTCTTTCTCCCCCACTCATAGACATAATCATGAGTGCCTTGGACTGGTTTGAATCCCAGTGACATGAGACGTTGATTGACCTCAGAGGGTCTTGCACCTTCACTATTAAACCACACAATCAGGTAGCTTTTCATCATCCAACCTATTGTTTTAATGTTTTATCATATTTTTGGTCGTGCAGGAGATCAAGTTCGGTTAGTAAAGCCTTAGCTATATCAAGAGATTCCTCCTTACTGCTAGCTTTGATAATCATCCTCCCACTTGGGTATATCGAAACCTCTCTATTCCTGTAATTCAGAATCACTATATGTTTAGTACTCACCTTTGGTTTTAGTAAAGCACTAACCCTAATAAGATCAATTTTGGTTCCTGTAATTACCTCGAATGCTGTTCTACCTGAACACAGCCGAACCGAAATTGCCATGAAGATGTGAGATGCAAAGGAAATATATAAGCATGTTTATAATAGCATATCATGTCAGGAATATTTTTATTTTTATTGCTATTATCAGCAGGTTCGGGTGAAATGTTACTGAACAATACCATATATCTCACTAGCGGGGAATCATTTGCATTGTATCAAGGATATGTTCTCAGCGTGAAGAGTGTAAGTATGGACGACTCGGTATGGCTTCAGTTAACATTGAATAACAGCATGGTGGAGAGTGAGGTGGTGAAGATTAACGATTATTTCATTCACAACAAATCCAACAGAACAATATTATCTGTTAAGGTGAATAATGTATATTCCGGGTCTGCAGGACAAAAACTTGTTTCCATGTCTGTTCGCCAGTTCACAGACCCTGAACTACCTGTACCAGCCATAACCGTATCCTTTCCTCGAAATAATCGTAGTAATGGTAATATCACTCACCCCATACTCATACATGCACCAAAGGAAACAGTGATATGGGTTATGGGGACGCTGTTTGTTCTGGTTCTCTTTTATATTCTACACAAGCTATGGTAGATAAATATCATTGCAAAAAAGATTAAAAAAACAAGCATTATTATGCCTATGCATCTCATCGCAGAATTCGAATTTGAGCTTGAAAAACATGAGAATGCAAGGATAATCTATGAATCATTGATTCCAGAACTCAACGAGGATTACCAGCGCACAAAAGCAACCCTTCATTTAAAGGATAACAAACTCATCTTAAAGATAATAGCACAGGATATCGTCTCCATGAGGGCTGCGCTGAATGGATGGTTAAGGTTGGTCAAGGTTGCTGAGGAAATGTTATGATAAGAGTTTCACTATGCTATCATGCAACCCTTTATCTCTGGTAGCTATGATAGAGATACCTGTAGCCTTTGCTGGCTTGTTAACAGCATTTCCCCTTAAATCTGTAAGCTTGCCCCCAGCCTCCTTTAAGACCAAAGATGAGGCCATAATATCGTAGGCGCTCAGCATCCCCCTAATATCAATAACTCCATCAAGCGTTCCATCAGCCACAAAGCACATCTCCAGAGCGATACTGCCAAGTGTTCTTACTATTATAGACTTCTCAAGCTCTTTAAGAGCTGAGGGAATATGGGGGATGCCATAGGAATATACCGATACCACAGGTTTTGGTCTTGCACCAAGCTTCTTTGAAAATTTTTTACCATTTAAAAAAGCCCCTTTTTCTTTTATTGCGTGATAGATATTACCCTGAATATCGCAGATCACAGCCATCTCAACATCCTCAAACGTAGCATTGAAGTTTTTGGCATAAGCTATAGAGGTGCAGAAAAAAGGGATTCCACAAGCAGCATTGGTAGAACCATCTATAGGATCAAAAACCAGCATGAACTCTGGAGATTCCCCAATGATACGCTCTCCAAGCTCTTCAGATATCACTATAGCAGAAAGGTCTCTAGAAAGAAGAGCATTATTCAGCGCTTTCTCAGCCTCCATATCTATTTTGCGGGTGATGTCATTCTTACGCTCAGCTATCATCTCACCATAATCTGCATTCTCTTCCATAAAACACTTTATTGCATTCCTGATTTCAATTCCAATATCAATAAGCGTCTCAATCTTCATGTTCTCCAAAAAGAGCGATTATGGTATCTCCTACCTTCTTTGCACCTTGATAAATCGTAACTTTATCGCTATCAACGATCACCTCTGGTTGCAGTGGCTCTTCATACGGTACATTCACCCCTGGAACAGTAGCCCCTGCCTTGGCTTTATCGTAGATATGCTTCGGGGAAAATACTGCTTTTCTATGAGCTTCACGCTCCATCGCCACCTTGAGAGAGCATTTCACATACACCTCTGCAAACCTCGGGATAATCTCCCTTGCCTTATCACGATATTTTCTTCTGTTAGCGGTGGCATCAATGAAAACATTCACATTGCATTCTGTTAAAAGCTTTGCCATGTAGGCAAGAGATGCATAGACTATATCTCGCTCTTCCTCACTATAGGTTGGGTTAGGGGTGATGAATCTGCGAATCTCGTCTAGCTCTAAGATTCTGACATTAATACCTCTTTGTCTAAGGATTGAAGCTGTGCATTTAGATAAAGCTGTTTTTCCACTACCTGGTATGCCTGTGAACCAGACTGCAAAGCTCATAAATACCCATTCACATTCTGATAATCAAATTCTTCGCTTTCCAGCACATTAAATATAAAGTTAAAAATCTTCTTCCTTACTGATGGTTTTAGATTTGGATACCATATTGGACTTGCCACAACAAGAGCACGGAACACATAAAAAGGCTGGATTACCCTTAGAAGTTCCATGTCTCCAGTTTCTTTAAGATAATTCTCAAAGAATATATCATACAATTCTTTGAAGGCTCCTGCAAGCTCGCCATGCTTCTGCAAGGAATAGAAGATGTAGTTCATTGTGATTGATGAGACATCATCAGCAGCCTCACCCCACTCACCTCTGCTTCGATCAAGCAAAGAGAAGTCAGTACCTTCCCTGAACATAATATTCCAAGGATGAAAATCGCCATGAGTCATGCAGAGGCGATGGGTTTTTCCTTTTATTCTATACCGCCATTCCACACATTTCTTCTCAA
>CAZCRM010000087.1:0-6711 GCA_964501085.1 uncultured Methanosarcinales archaeon
AGAATATGAGATTAATTTATATAACTTTTTTGATATTTTGATTTGAGCAATTCATCTCAACAAGAGCTTTCTTGCTCATCAATCTCGTAACAGAAGGATTTTATAGATGAGGGAGATTCTTTTCATGATCCTATTTCATCCTTTAGCCACCACCAGTATCTCCTGGATACTATGGTCACAGTAACATTGCTTGTCAGCAACATCAATATATATACTAAATCAAACAAAGAGCCATGAGGTATTTTTATGTAGTGCTGGTATGCATGAAGTAAGATTGCAGAGAAGGTAATTACACATGCAACATAATTCCATTTATAATATGCAGGTAATTTAAGCCCTTTACCCATTCGTGCACTGAGTTTTGCAATAACGATATAAAATATGATAATTCCAATCACGCCTATCGATTGCAGGAGTAATTCCAGCATCAAGGCTAATGCCCTCCTGTCATCACCATGTAGAGCCTGATGCTTGTGATAGCAAGCAAAACCCCGCCTACTGCAAAAAATATGCTTCCTTTAAGCCTGAAAAAATCATACGGGTATGCAAAAAAAGAAATACCAAGCAAGACAATCGCCACCACAAAAAGATATGGAAAAACACGTTTTTTAAAGGTTCTCTCATAGAGAAGAGCAATACTAAATGGTAATATCAGGAGAACAACATAGGATATCCCCAGTATGACCAAAAAAATTGTTTCAGTGGTCAACGTCATTCACCGAAGGTTTCTCTGAACACCTCCACAGGTGTTTTACGTGCACTCCCGCTGAGAATATTCTCATAACCTTTCATCGTGGTTTTGACATCTATACCTTTTGGCGTGATCTCAAACTCTCGAATCTCTGGATCATGCTTAGTACCCCGAGATTTGAGAATGCTCAGCACACCATGCATTCTTCCCTCGATCTCAACATTCCTGAGAAGTATGATGTTATCGATTATACCAGATAATGCTTCATGAGTAAGTTTAACAGACCCAAACAGTTCAGGAATCTCTGTTGTTATCACAGTGGTAACCCCCATGCATGAAAAATTATCAAGCAGGGTGGTGATGTAGTTTTTACGCTGGAACGCATCAGGTATGGCTTCCTCAAGATTTTTCAATCCATCCAGTAGCACACGCTTCACATTGTTTTCTTTTATTTTTTTTGTGATTATCAATGCCTGTTCATGAGGATAATAATTTATAGGTGGAATGTAGGTTATTTCCAGCATTTTCTTATCTATATATGGCTCAAGTTCAAGACCAAATGCTCTTGCATTACGCACAAGCTTTGTCGGTCTCTCTTCAAATGAGATTACAAAACCGTTTTCCCCTTCCGTAAGCCCTTTATTGATAAAATACAGACCAAATGTGGTTTTACCAGTTCCTGTTGTCCCTGAAATCAGCATATTGTCGTTCTTCAGAATACCTCCATTCAGCATGGCATCAAGACCAGGAACACCTGTGCTCACTCTTATCGAGGGGGCTGTTTTCTCAACCCATGTTCTAGGCAGCAACCGTGGAAATACAACTATACCCTCCTTCCTTATATCGAAGGAATGACTCCCTGAAATATATTTCTGTCCTCTCATCTTGAGCACACGGAGGTGTCTCTCTGGTCGCATACCCACAATCTCTTCAGAAAGATAGATTATTCCATCAGCCAAATAACCAACCATGCTTCTACGAAGTTCATCAAGGGTGAACTCGCCTGTGATTAGTACGAGAGTATTCCAGCTTTTCATAGAGGTAAAGAGATCAAAATAGAAACTCCTTCGCTCATACTTAGTAATTGGCTCTTCTTTAGATTTTAGAACATCTCCAAGCACTGTAAGTGGGTCAATAACTATCCTAGAAGGCTTGAGTAAGGATATCTTCTTGTTCATAAATTCCAGAATTGCATTAGTTCCTTCCTTTAATAGAGTTGCACCTATGCTGAAGAAACTCAGCCTGTCTGTTTCTAAAAGATTCTGGTCAAAGAAGGCAAATCGAGACATATATCTGTTGATCATGGCAGGTGATTCTGATAATGTAGATATAAAAAGACATTTTCCCTCATTTGATTTTGCTGCGTTGAAAAGGGACTGTGCTGCAAAGGTAGTCTTACCGCTTCCAGCAGGCCCTGCAATCAATATCACAGAGGGTTTATCGAATCCACCTTCAAGAATATTATCCAGATTGGGAATGTATGTAGGAATCATATTACCCTCTGACAAATATCTGGTAAGACCCTTATATAAGGTTTTTGAAGGTGTATATATGCTACTTATATCATCTATGCAAAATCCCAGTGAGGTTCATAGACAAGACCATGCAACAGCAGTTCTCTTATTATGCTTAGCATGTCTTCTCTGTTGACCTGAGTTATCCTATAAATAGCATCTTCAAAGGCACTGTAACCCAGAGCCACCATCTTCCTGATTCTTAGCTTTTTCTCTCAATAGCTCTAATGCCTTCAATGTCTGATAACCTATTGTCATATGAATATTTCATCATACTTATTCTGCTCAACTGCATTGTTAGCCTTATTATTTTTATTTACTCCGGAAAGTCTGTGGACACTAACTCTAAAGGAACTGGTCCATATGCAGTTTTTTCAAGATTGGTCCATAACGGCGCTTCTGTGTCGTTCCTGAAGGGAGGATTATCAAGCCATATTCGCAGGTAAAAAAATTAATGATATATGTCTTCTTGGAGTTACAGATGATTTGGGCGGTCATGCCGCGGGCGAGGTAGCAAGCAGGCTTGTAATAGCTGAGCTTGAAATGATGGTGGAAAAATTACTTTCAGAAGATGAGATGCCTGAAACAATCCTGACGAAAGAATATGCCAAAGCCAATCTTGAAATATTAGAATCTTTCCTAGCACAACCCTAAATATTATGGTATGGCTACAACCTTAGTCTCTGCCCTGATTCAGGGACATAAAGTAACTCTGGCAAACCTTGGAGATAGCAGAGCATACCTCATCATGAATAAAAAAGATATTCTGCTACTCTGGTCAGACGTCTCAAAGGCTATCTGAGAGATAAAGAGATAAAAGAAAATAGTGATAATACATGAATCTTCAACATCTCAGGAGGGGTAAAAGCATAAGTGGTTTCATTTGCGATAAAAAATTGCCAAGCTATAATAACCCAAGCTCATTCAGCTTCTCTTTTGTGGGTATTCCCTCCACGCTCCATCCCCTTAAACGATAATACTGAGTTAATGCCTTCTCGAACTCCTCTCTGTTTATTCCCTCACCTTCAAAGAATCTATCAGGAAGGCTATCATCCTTACGTCCAAAACCAGCTTTTACATTTAAAAGACGTTCAAGATTCCATATTCTCTCTCCACACTTTAAGAACTCATCTATGGAATAGTCTATCCCTGTTACCGTGCTCAGCATGCTGACAAACTCCTTTTCTGAAATAACGAAATATGCGAATTTGCACACTATTAAAGAATCAAGACCTGCCATGCAATTTTGTAACTTCATCACAAGCTCAGCTTTCCCTGAAAAGCTCAGACGCTGGATTTTTTCTGGTTTTCCAAGAACCTCTAATGCAATCATGTAGGCACGAAGATGACACCCTCCTCTGTTAGAGGTGGCATAGGCAAGAGCCTGCCCAAGTACACCTCGAGGGTCATAACCTGGTAACTCAAGCCCCTTGGAATGCATGGCTATATCTTTTTTATACAAAGAAGCAAGAGCCTTTGAACCTCTCCCAAGCTCAACACCAATGCCTTGCCTCTCACCTATCTTTTCCACAAGTTCTGTTAATTTATATTCATTCTCATTAATTTCAGCATACGCTGCGATGGTAGAGCCTGATGAGATGGTATCGATGCCATAATCATTGCATAGGCGATTAACCCTTATGATCTCATCCATGTCAGCGTTGTTGTTATCAGGACCAAACGCCCATATGGTCTCATACTCCGGAACCTCATACTCCTTCATAGCACCGCTCTTTATGACATGTTTGCATGCGATGATGCAATTATAGCATGCTTTATTTTTAATATCATAATTCTTCTTGATGAACTCACCCGAAACCCTATCTGCATACTCAAACTCGCTCTTCTGAAAGTTTTTTGTGGGCAAAATTTTCAGGTAGTTGAGCAGGCTCAGAATAGAGGAGGTACCATAGGTGGAGAGACCTTTCATCTGCTTTATTTTTAAGATATGAATTACATCCTCACACGCTTTATTAAAACCCTCTTCATCCTTTACCTTAGGTTTTATGTCTCCTTTCACCACAACAGCTTTAAGCAACTTTGAACCCATTACAGCACCCAGTCCACCACGCCCGCAGGCATGGGTATAGTCGTTCATGACATTTGCAATAGCAACCTGCTTTTCTCCTGCTCTTCCGATACATGCGACTTTACCCTCTGATGAAAGTTTGGTGGTACACTCTCTGGTATTCATTCCCCATAAATTGTTAGCCCTTTTAATATCGATCTCCTCGTTATTAATTGAAATATAAACAGGTTGTTCTGCCCTGCCTTTTATTATGAGAGCATCAATGCCTGCAAACTTCAACTCCTTTCCGAAAAACCCACCACTGCTTGAATCAAAGATTGTTCCTGTGAGAGGTGACCTAGATACCATGGCATGCCTGCCAGACATGGGCGAGAGTCCTGTGAGCGGACCTGTGCAGAAGATAAGTGGGTTCTCAGGGCTCAGAGGATGTACATTATAATGAACAGAATCATAGTATAGCTTCACACCAAGACCTCTTCCCCCGATAAAAGAGCTGAGAAGATTAAGGTTGCTTTTCTCTTCTCGAATCCTGTCAAGAGTGAGATCAACTGTTACGATTTTTCCTGCCCATCCATACATGTCTATACAAATACCGCCCCTCTATCTGCTGAACCAACCTCTTTCTGATACCTTGCAAGATAGCCTTTCGTAACTTGTTTAGGTAATTTCCATGATTTCCTTCTTTCTTTTAGCTCTTCCTCTGAAACCTTGAGATTCAGCACACGCCTTGGAATATCTATTTCTATGATATCACCATCCTGAACAAGGGCTATAGGTCCTCCTTCTGCAGCTTCAGGGGAAACATGACCTATGCATGGACCCCTTGTTCCTCCTGAGAACCTACCATCTGTGATAAGAGCAACAGATTCCATGAGTCCCATGCCTGCTATTGCAGCAGTAGGAGAAAGCATCTCTCTCATGCCCGGTCCTCCTTTTGGACCTTCATATCGTATAATTATACAGTCTCCAGACCTTATCTGCTTACCCATTATAGCTCGCATTGCCTCTTCTTCCCCATCAAACACTCTTGCTGGACCTGAATGCTTTAACATTTTTGGGCTTACTGCTGTCTGTTTCACCACAGCACCATGAGGAGCAAGAGTGCCTTTCAACACTGCTATGCCCCCTTCTGCATGCACAGGTGAATCCAGTGTTGCAATAACCTCTTTATTCGCTTTAGGATTTATGATGATATACTCCTTTAGGTTTTGCTTCAATCGCTTTCCTGTGACCGTGAGGGTATCGTTAAGCATATGCTCTAACCTGAGCATCACAGCAGGAACTCCACCCGCCCTTTCAAAATCTATGAGGTAATGCTTGCCTCCTGGTCTTAAATTAACAAGATGCGGGGTTTCCCTGCTTATCTCATCAAATCTCGAAAGCGGAAGCTTGATTCCGAATTCTTTAGCTATTGCAGGTAAATGAAGTGTGGTATTCGTGCTACCTCCAATTGCCATGTCTATGCGTATCGCATTATCTAACGCTTGCTCTGTAACGATCTTGCTTGGGGTTATTCCTTTCTCCACAAGCTCGACTATCTTCATGCCAGACTGCTTTGCTATTCGTATCTTCTTTGCATCCACAGCATGAGCAGTAGCGCATCCTGGCATACTCAAACCAAGAGCTTCTGTAACACATGCCATGGTATTTGCTGTAAACAAGCCAGCACATGAACCTGCTCCACAGCATGCATAGTCTTCAAGGTTCTTGAGTTCCTGCTCAGTAATCTTGTTATCCTTACGCTCTCCCACTGCCTCGAAAACTGAGATGACATCTCTTGGTCTGTCATCAACTATGCCAGGGAGCATTGGTCCTCCTGTAACCACTATAGTTGGGATATCAAGCCTTCCCGCAGCCATCAGATGCCCTGGTACTATTTTATCACAAGTAGGTATCATGACCATACCATCGAACTGATGAGCTTCAACCATAAGCTCTATGCTGTCTGCTATCAACTCTCTGCTTGGAAGAGAGTACCTCATACCAGCATGCCCCATGGCGATACCATCACATATCCCTATGGTGTTGAACTCAAAAGCAACCCCTCCAGCCATTCTTATGCCAGCTTTAACAGCCTCAGCAAGCTTATCAAGATGAATATGCCCTGGAATCACCTCATTCCAAGAATTCACCACTCCTATGAAAGGACGGGAGATTTCTTCATCTGTAATTCCAATAGCTTTCAATAGAGAGCGATGGGGCGAGCGTTCAAGCCCTTTCTTGATGCTATTGCTTCTCATGGTTAATCTGAGATGAGTTCAATCATTTTAAATATTATGATGCAAGGTGAACTATGCTTAATACTTCTGTTCAGAGCCTGTTCACAGACAATTCTGAGCACAAGGGTATATAGCTCAAGAACCTATCAGATTTCTTAGCGATACTTTAGAAATATACTTTCCATTCCTCTTTATGATTTTGCTTTCACGCTCCTGTCACAAGTAAGCTCCAATGCTCGTAGCGTGGAGAGGAATTGC
>CAZCRM010000088.1:0-6628 GCA_964501085.1 uncultured Methanosarcinales archaeon
AGCCTCTCCCCTCCTTCTAAGGTTAGGGCAATACTGCCATACTTTGGTACGAGCGTTGCCAGCTGTCTTTGATTTTCAGCAAACACCTGAAACCTTGGGAATGCAGCTTTAACATAAGCGTTTTTTAAAAGCACATCCCCTGCTCCCTTTCCAAACTGGTAGTCTATGATAGCTCTTATTATATCAAGCTTCATGTTCTCATAGCTACGCTTTTTGGTGTTTTTAAGTGTAGAGATTGTGTTCTTGAGATTATTCAGGGAGGTATGAGAGGTGACTTTATTCTCAGAGGTGTATATGATATCGATACCTAATTCCTTCTCCACTGCTTTGCATATCTCCATGTATGCACCATCCACATGCGCTACTATATTCATATACCTGTTCTTCACAAGATACCTCTTCAAACATTCTTTCACCCATGCCTTCTCCTCTCTATCCCAGATACCGGTGACAGGGGTATCATAATGGGCAGCAGGATATACAAGCTCAAGTTCTCTGGGAACCACTCCCAGTGGAGAGGTGATTATAACCTCATGAACATACCATCTATACTTTCCTAAAGCCTCTATGAACCTTTTATGAGATAAGGATAATGAATAGGGCTTTTTTGCTGAGCATGGAAGGAGCAATAAAGTGTCAAGCTCAGGAGGGCTGTAACGCTCTATTACTCTGTCTGCAAATCGTTTTATCTCAACTCTGTGAAGCGACTCCATGGTGTTGGCATACAGTTTGCTTGATCTGAACGAGGGGGTTCTTTTCTCAAGAAAATCATACTCTGCATCCAGCAAGCGAAGCACTGCTGTGAGCCATGCACGCACCCTGCACCTGCTCTCCACATATTCACGAAGCGTACCCTGTCTGATACGCTCTCGAATAATTCTCATCTCTTCCTCAAGCTTCAGGGAGTTATGATGTGATAAAAGCTCTGCCCGCTCTTTCTTATCAAGCTTTAAAACCTCTTCAGGAGTGTTATTAGAGCATACAGCACAAGTGCATGGAAATTCTTTCAGCGTGCTGAGATCAAATTCTCCTGAGTTTGTAAGATAAACATCTTGGTATGCCTTGATTATAGCAAGAGTTTCATCCACCATGTCAACACCCATGTACACAAGCATGCAGAGATTTTCAGGTGTGGCAAGGGCAGGGGTATATAATAATGAATTTGCTCTGGTGTTTTCCTTTAGTTTGATTATTGAATTTACTAATGCCATAGGATTATTCTCAAGCTGTCTGGCACAGCCAAGAACATACAAATCAGCTTCCTTCAGCCTTTGATGGCAGGGATGCACCACAATCCCGAAATATCCTGATTTTTCTATATTGTAATCCACAGAATTCTGGAGTTCTTCCACTATTTCCTTTCTTGTGTGCAGAGGTGTGGATTTATGAGGTAATATAATTATTGAACCATTTGACTCACTTCTTCCCCATAGACTGCCTGAATCAGCTACTGGGTATTTTGACCATGGCTTAATGATTGCAGGAGTTGAGAACTGCTTATCAAGAGTAAGCTTCCCGATGCGTGCTGCACCATCTCGATAAACAATCTCAAAGATTCTGCTCATGCACAACTCTTGCCCTTTTGCTTATTTCATTCATTAAAGGATGATCGCTATTATAAACAAAGGTAAATTCACATTCAGGGTTCATTTGTATTAACGTCAATACATTCTCTAACGCTGTTGTTAGAGCTTCGTAATCAGGTTTAACAGGTGTTTCGGCATTGAAAGGATATGTTTCTCTAAGCTCTACAGGATACGCTCCAAAAGGAGGATTGAACTCAAGTATCCAGTCATAGCCTTCCTCTTTAACTTTAATATTTTTTGTTCGTATAAGCACCTTACCGTGTAAATTTATGTTATTAAGCTTCTTCCTCCAGCGAATGACCTCTGGTCGATGAGATGACTCTGTACCAAGATAAAAGAAGGTGGATTTTGTTAAGGGCTGGAATTTCTCAATCCATTCAGAATGGCGAAGCATGCTTTTTAGTCCATTCAATAGGTATGGATGGGCTCTGCATCGCTGTTCCACAAGTTCCCAGAGGTTTCCTTCCTTGATTGCCTGTTTAACTGTTCTTATCTCGGCAAAGCTTACATAAAGGTTATGAAGGGCAAGCAGTTTCTCATCCTCTTTAACCTCTTTGAGGGTGTGAGAGGTGCATACTGGACATGAGCATGGTAGGTAATGCAGGCTTTTTGTATGGTATGTGCCTCTGCATGTCATATAACGTCCTTGTTTGGCATACAAAGAATACGAAGCTGAGTCCAAAAGATCGCAACCTAATGCCACAGCAAGAGAGAACATCATGGGATGTCCTGCACCGAAAAGATGCACTGGTGCAGAAGGAATGAGCGCTTTCTTTGATGCTATGACAATCTCAACAAGCTCAGCAAAACTGTAGGATTCCATTAAAGGCACAACACCACCTATCGCATATACATCAAAATCGTTCTCACTCAATCTTCTGGCAGCCATCCCTCTCAACTCTGTATATGTGCTGCCCTGTACAGGAGCTGTCAGAAGCGTATCCTTTTTTTTATATGCTAACGCTTGTTTTGATCTCTCTATAGTAATTTCAAGCTCTGATTCTGCTCTCTTTCTGGAAACATGGGGTGGGGTGGGTATATCCAGAGGAACACATATGTCTGCACCTATATCCTGCTGAAATGTTACAATCTGAAGATTCTCCACCTCTACCTTGCCATACACAGATAGCTGATATGAACCAGAATCCGTCATTATTGGGCCATCAAAATCAAGAAGGGAGTGAAGCCCTTGCTTCAGAGCACGTTCTCTAAGTTCTGGTTTGCGGTAGATTATATAGGAATTTGTGATGATAATCTCTGCACCAAGCCTGCGAAGTTCTGAAGGCTTTATGAGGGGAATATTTGGGTTCACAACTGGCATGAGTGCAGGCGTTTCAATGGTGCCATGAGGGGTTTCAAGACGACCCACTCTACCCAGTACATCCTTATGAGTGATTTCAAAATTCATAAGAGGCTATAATTATCATGGGGTATTAAAGCTTAGCATCAGTAAATGCATTTCTGAAGCAATAAACTAATCTTTTTTGCAGATATCCAGCTTTCTGCATATCTCGCAATCATCATCACAGGGTTCGATGTGTATCAGGATAGAGAGATTGGGGATTCGTTTTTTTATGTCATTCTCAAGGTGGTCACAGAATTCATGGGCATCCGCAACCTGCAGGTTCTTGGGAACAACAAGGTGCAGATCCACGAATCTCTCTGCTCCAGACTTTCTGGTGCGAAGATTGTGATAACTGGCATACTGGGAGTAATGTTCTGCAATAATGGATTTGATTATATGTTCTTCGTCATCTGAAAGCTTTGCATCCACCAGTCCTGCTACTGAGCGTTTTGTTAGGTTGTATGCTGTCCTTGCGATTATGAGTGAGACCACTATTGCCAGAACAGGGTCAAAGACCTCAATACCTGTAAGTTTGATAAGAGCAAGTGCAGCAAAAACACTTGATGAGGTGTACACATCAGCGGATAGATGATAGGCATCAGCTTCCAGAGCTATGGATTCTGCTTTTTTTGCAAGCTTCATGAGTTTTTTTGATATGAACACGTTCACTACAACCGAAATCCCCATAATGATGATTCCTGTACCAAGATAGCCCTTCAGTATCTTCTCACCACTCAGCAAGAGCTGTATCCTCTCAACAGCCTCAAAAATTATGATTATGGATGCAATGAAAATAAGCAGTGCTTCAATTGTACCAGAGATGTTCTCAAACTTGCCATGACCAAATGTATGCACCTCATCAGCAGGCTTGCTCGCTTTTCTGATGGAATAATTGGCTATGAGTGCGGCGGTGAGATCAATACCTGAATGCACAGCTTCAGATAGTATGCTTATTGAACTCGTGAGAAGGAATACCATAATTTTTATTGAGAGCAGAAAAATGTTAGAATATATCGAGAGTTTTGCTCCAGATATTATTTCATGGGATAATGATAGGTATTTGTTATGCATTTCCTCTAATGTTGTATTTATTCAGATATAATCTATACTTTTGACACACTTTATCGCAAAGGAGATCCTCGGTTTATAAGATGGATGTACCATCACCCTGTTATATCCCTTTAAAGGAATATTCCTTAAAGATTCCTGAAAGATTTGCAACAGCATTAACATCAGCGTTCATCGCTTTGTAGGTCTTGCAGATGTACTCTATATCTTCTAAAATCAATCCGAGCGCAGCGAAGCGCATGAAAAATAAGTTTTTAGGTATCAGAATAAATACACCATATCTTAATTTAAGGCTATTGCCTCGCTTCAAGCGGGTTTAAACTTCTTTATAGTACGTTTCTGATTAAATCGAGAACGTTCATCTCCACATTTCATCGGAAACGCTTGAGCGAAGCGAAAAAACATTAAAAAGAGTTTTAGATATGATATATGCACTTCGTGATTTTAATTTTATCAGGAGCTTCGCTCGGATTACTATGTTGTTCCGATGATTTATGGATATGAGCATTCGAGAAGAACCACTTCTTAATGATCTGCTGAGCTGTTTCTGAGCCTAATTTTCTTGTATCTGTTACTCATCGGTCTTCCAGTCAAATCTCCTGTAGTTTATCTCATTCCATAATCAAGAACAGTTATCAGCCATCTCAAAAGCTTTTGTTCTTAAAACTTATTTTTCATGAGCCTCGCTCCACTAAATTGATTTTTATTTACACTCATAAATACACTCGATCAATAAAAACTGCATCCTATATTGATTTCATAAGAACTATTCAATACAGCAGGTAAAGGGTAATCAATATATATGGTCAGGTAGTAACAACTGAAGAATGATAGAGATAACAGATGCAGCATCACAGGAACTGAGAGAGATTCTTGAAAAAGAAAACAAGAGTGGCTATGGTCTGCGTATATTCGCAGCAGGAGCAGGTTGTCGTGGAACACAGTATGGATTAGCACTTGAGGAATCCCCAAAAAGTGAGGATGTGGTAATACAAAGTAATGGGATAAAGATATTCCTCAGTAAAGACCTTCAGGATGAGATAGATTTTCTGAGAATCGATTATATTGATAACGAATATGGTAAAGGTTTCGTTATCGATACCCCGAACTCGTACGGGTCATGCGGTAGCTGCGGGTGATCCAGATGTTTCCCGGATTTGGCAGAGGAATCAGTCCCCGTAAGATGGCTTCCATGATGAAGCAGATGGGGATTGAGATGAACACACTTGAGGATGTAGAAGAGGTTATTATACGTACCTCTGAAAAGGATATTGTATTTAAGGATGCTCAGGTCACGGTAATGGATGCCAAGGGCATGAAGACGTATAATATTGTGGGCACACCTCAAGAAATTCCAAGGGAAGCAAGAATTCCTGAAGAGGACATCAAACTTGTGATGGAGCAGACGGGATCAAATGAGGAGGAAGCCCTAAATGCCCTGAAAGAATCAAAAGGAGATATTGCATCCGCTATTCTAAAACTCAGTAAATAGTGGATAGGTTTAAGTAGTAAAATGAAATTTCTCCCGCAGGATGTGGCTCATGTGAAGAGCTGAACAAAATAGGGTGAATAATAATGAAATCGATGTATGCATATATCAGAGAGGCATGGAAAAATCCAGATGGATCGTATGTGAGTCAGCTTCTATGGTACAGGCGCCAGGAGTGGAGACGCCAGCCCTCTGTGCTAAGGGTGGAACATCCCACAAGACTGGATAGAGCGAGATCTCTGGGATATAAGGCAAAGCAGGGAATCATCATTGCAAGGGTAAGGGTAAGAAAAGGTGGCAGACGTAAACCAAGGTATATTCGCGGAAGACGAACCAAACGCATGGGCGTGCATAAAATAACTCCTGGAAAGAGTATTCAGAGAATCGCAGAGGAAAGGGCTGCACGTAAGTTTCCCAACATGGAGGTACTGAATAGTTACTGGGTTGGAGAGGATGGCAAGCATAAATGGTATGAGGTAATACTTGTGGATACCAGCCATCCAGGGATTCAGAATGATAAAGACCTTAACTGGATATGCAACCAGAGAGGACGTGTTTTCAGGGGAAAAACCAGTGCAGGTAGAAAGGGCAGAGGTCTGAGAAGAAAGGGTAGAGGTACTGAAAAAACAAGACCTAGTCTTGGAGCACATAGTAATAAGGGCAAATGAGCATACATCACATCACTCTACGAGCAATTGCTCAGGCAACTGAAAGTGAGGAAAAGGTGAAAGAAGCCCTTTCACTCTTTCTTTTTGATGACGAGATTGAGATTATCAGGACTGAAGGACATTTTGGAAATACCATCTCTATTCTTCAGGCAAACCTGAAAGGAAAAAACTGTAAACGATTTATTGATTTCATTAAATCAAAACTGAATGAAGAGGATCTTAAGCGATTGAAAGCTGAAATTGGCGAACGAATTGATGATAAATGCTACCTGCATATAAGGTTTGATAAACAGGCAGCATATAATAAAGTTGTGCGAATGGGATCAAAGGATAGCATAGCAGCAGACATAAAACTCAAAGTGTACCCTGCCAAACGCCAGAATGCCATAATGGTAGCAGAAAAGCTGTTTTAACTTTATCAATGGTGATTATGGCGATGCAGGATTTTATCAAACTTGCAGAAGCATTTAAC
>CAZCRM010000089.1:0-6604 GCA_964501085.1 uncultured Methanosarcinales archaeon
TTCTGTCAAAAAATAAATTTGTAAAATTATATAAAAAGTTATCATTTGGCGGGTGAAAGGCAGAATTTCTGCTAACTTAATAGGGATGAACATGATGTTTTAAGTCTGAGTTATACCTCTACCACTGAGTAATCACCTATCATCAACCTCAGTGCTTTTGTATATCTATGATTCCTTAAAACCTTTGCCTCCTTACCAATAAGACTATCCTCCAGCCGTTCTATTCCTTTAATCAAGGTATCGCTCAATATAACGCTATGCTCTATGGAAGAGTCAACAATTTTGGTGTTGTCGCCAATACTTGTATATGGACCTATAAAGGAGTTTTCAATACACGCATTTCTACCTATGACCACTGGTCCACGGATAACGCTATTAACAACAACGCTCCCTTTTTCGATTTTCACCCTTCCTGCTACCCTGCTTTTATTCAGGTTACCCTTTATTTCTCTCTTAACATACTCATCCAGCACTATACTATTAGCGGTAAGAATATCATCCTTTTTCCCTGTATCCAGCCACCATGAATGAAGAATCTCACTCTTAACATTGTAACCCATGTTGATTAATTCCTGTATGGCATCTGTGATTTCAAGTTCATTACGCCATGAGGGTTTTATTCTGTCTATGGCTTCATGAATCCTTGAAGAGAATATATACACCCCTACTAACGCCAGATTACTGGGTGGATGCTCTGGTTTTTCTATTAGCTTGGTTACCCTTCCACTCTCATCCAGCACAGCAACTCCAAAAGCACTTGGATTCTCAACCTCTTTAAGCAGGATTAGAGCATCCAGCTTTTCTCTATTAAATATCTCTATGAGATGATTAATCCCCTCTCCAAGCAGATTATCACCTAAACACATCACAAAGGGTTCATCTCCCAAAAACTCTCTTGCAGTCTTCACAGCATGGGCAAGACCAAGAGGCTCCTGCAAAATATAGGTAACATTTATCCCCCATGCAGAGCCATCTTTGACATATTGTTTAACATATTCGCCTGTCTCTGGTGCGATGATTATTCCTGAATCCTTGATTCCAGCATGGGATATATTATCTAATACATAACCCAAAATGGGTCTGTTGGCAAGAGGAATAAGCTGTTTCGCCATTGTGAAGGTTAAAGGTCTCAACCTTGTTCCTTTACCACCACTCAGTATTAACGATTTCAAATTTACCACACACCATGCTTTTATTTTCGGATAAGCTTTTCATAGCTATCTACAATTCTCTCCCAGTCATAATCCTTTGCTTTATTTCTTGCATTACGGCTCATCTCCTCCCGAAGCTTGTTGTTGTTTATCAGCATTAGGATCGCATCCCCCAACTGCTTAGCATCGCCCTCAACCACAAGACCTGTATTACTAACAAGCTCATATGCTGCATTATGCTTGCTTTTTATTGTCACCACCGGTACTCCGCATGCATACGCCTCTATAACAACAATCCCAAATCCTTCTCTAGCAGAAGGAAGTACAAGTAATTTCGAGGACTTTATATTAGCTATAACCTCATCATATTCCATAAACTCAGAGAAGTGTATATTCTCATTCAGCCTGCGTTCAGCAACCATGTTCATAAGCCGCTCCTTCTCAGGACCATTTCCTACGATATGACATCTTATACTCTGCAATGTATTTATTACATAATCCATGGCCTCAATCAGCATATCCACGTTTTTTTCCTTTATAAGCCTCCCCACGAATATAATATCCCATTCGTAGCTTGAAGGAGGTACATTAGCGATTCTTTTTAAGTCTATACCATTGGGTATGATAAAGATGTTCTTGCTATTTACCCCAAGCAACTCAAGATTTCTTTTGGTCAAGTTAGAGACCACTATGGATTTATTAGCAAGCTTTGAAACAATAAATTCCACAAGCCTGCCTGCAAAACCATATTTACCTAAGTACTCATACCAGTAGCTTCCCCACACCTCATGCCAAGTGATTATCATAGGAGTTTTTTTAAGGATAGATACAAGCTTCACAACAAAACATGGGAAATAAGGGAAAGCGCTTACATCGATAACATCGAATTTTTGCATGATCAAAGAGGGTAGAAGTTTGATAGAGAAAATAATAGCTTCTGAGATTGACCTTCTTCCATTAACATATAGCTCCCTTGCTTTGCATACCCCATGAAGCACCATCCCCTCATTCTTTATAACATTATTACCATTCCACCACTTCACCCCGAAAATATGCACCTCGTTGTTCTTAGCTAATCGTTTACCAAGCTCATATATCCTTTTTTCAGCGCCCCCTTTCACCCATGGATACACTGCATCATATACAAAAGCGATTTTCAATTTTCCTTCACATAGAGTAAGCCCTTCCCATTAACGACTACATCCCCGACATATTTTTTATAGGTCACTCCATCAATTACCTCTCTATCTTCCGATTTAAAAACAGGCATCATCTCCTCAACCTTTCCAACGATTATAGTGCCTTGTTTCATCTCACTTCCTGGCATGCTGGTGCTTCCTTCAATCACGATTTTTCCTCCATTGTTGCTCAGTCCAGGAAGTAATCCCGCATCACCTTTTACGATTATTTCCCCACCACACATATGTTCACCTAAAAAATCACGCACATTCCCCATAACTACGATTCTTCCACCTCGCATACCACAGGTTTCACCACGATAACCTGAGCCTACATAGTAGCCAGCGTTACCCTCGATGATAATCTCTCCTCCCTGCATCTCTCTTCCCACCCAAGAGTCAGCATTTCCTGATACAGTTATCTTACCACCCTTCATTTTAGCGCCTAAGTGCATATCCACATCACCTTTAATCATTATGAGACCAGAGGTCATACCTTCGCCAATTCGTTTCACTCTGGAAAAATCACCCTCCATGAGGATCTTGGTATCCTGTATTTCTCCTGAACCTTCCACTTTTATCAAGAACAACTCTCCCAGCGTAGTCTTTTGATTTCCCATCCATGCCTCTATAGCTTTAATCTCCTCTTCTGTTTTATCAGCGAAGTTATCTGGGGTGATGTTCTCTGCTTCCACAGAAACTCTGAGCTGTTTTTTTGGTTTTATGGTAATTACTTTCATCCTATCATGCCTCCACAGCCACCATTCCTGCCTTTATTACTTCTGGATGCCTAATATAGGCATCTTGCACCATATAGTTCGCAAGCCGTATGGAATAATAATTCTTGAATTTATTGTGAATATCCTTCATGACCTCGTTAATATACTCCTCTGGCACATCTGCATGAACCCAGAAGGTCTTGCCCATAGGTGATGCTTTAACCTCACCATCCTTCACCACAATCTCACCTGCTTTTATGGTGTATGCTGCTCTTGAAAAAGCTTGCTTCACCTTTTCATGTTCTAAGGAGGGGTCGATATCGTAGGGGTTAATATCATATATGGCAACGTCAGCGTCAGCATTTACGCCAAGATGCCCCTTACCATACTCTATTAATCCCAGAACCTTTGCTCCTCCAGCTCTTGTCATTATCGCTATGTCGTTGAAATCAAGCTCTCTTGTGATTTCAGGTATCCTTGTTCTTTCGTAGATCGCTTTATGAAGATTGGCTATCTCATCCTGACGTTTCTTATTGCTCATGAGTAGTGCGATGACCTCTGGATAGTTCACAAAGGCTCCACCATTGGGATGGTCTGTGGTAAGCAAAACCTTGTATGGGTCTTTTGTTAATAGTGCTAATTCAAGCCCTACTGCCCACATAATAGTGTGAACAGAGATTTTTCTTGAGTAGGTTATTGGTACTACACCAGAGGTATCCTCAAGCTCAACATCTCCATTTCCCCATTTGGCATGCAAGAGTCTTGCATTGGCATACTGAACAGGACCATCTGCTGTCATGGTTGTGGCATTGCCAAAGATAAGCTGTCCCATATCAGTTGTAACATTCTCATTGTTGTTGAGGAAATTAGCTATTTCATCAGCTTTTGATTCCATGTCACCCCAGTTGGTACCTCCCCATGCATTGAAGGTGACATGGGTGACATGCAGAACCTGCCTCTGCTTTGAGGGTTTTATCTGCTTTGCAAGTTCCATGCTTGCAAGAGTGGTTGTGTAGTTGCCTGGCTTTCCCAGGTTGTTGCAGTGCAGATGCACAGAATGCGGTAACCCAAGTGCTTCGTTCGCCTTCATCAGTGAAAGAATGATCTCTTTTGGGGTGACATCAAAGCCCTCAACAACGTCCTCTAAGCTTGTGACGTTCTTGCCAAAACCCCACATCTCCCCTCCTCCAGGGTTCACAAGCTTGACACCAAATCCTCTTGATGCCAATAATCCCCATGCCACATATGCTGCAAGCTTTTCTATATCATTCTCTCTCACAATATCCATTGTTACCCAGCTACTTCCGAAAAGGGTGAGAGCTCCTTTGCTGATTATGGGAATCTCCTCAAGTTCTTCATGGGTATGTCTTGATTTCAATATCACCTGAGCTGCCTCAAATGAGGTGGTATAACCCATCTCAGCATAACGATAGCCTGTAGCATACACATTGGGAACAGTATAGCCAGTATATGGTCTGGTTACCTTTGTTCTTGGCCGTACTCCAACTCTCGAATCCTCAGGACGCATCAACCTGCCAACATTCACCTTTGGACCTGCAATATGAGCGTGAGGGTCCACCCCCCCAGGCATAACCAGTTTCTCATCTGCATCTATGACCTTAGCTTTACTACCCACCTTTTCAACGATTTTTCCGTCCTTAATGCAAATATCCATTTTTTCGCCATTGATGCCATTAATGGGGTCATAAACTACACCATTCTTTATTAAAAGTTCCATACTTACTCACCTTTTAACTCTCTAACACGCTGGATTATTCTATCTATAATCTCCTCATCTGTAGGGTGCTCAGGTTCAACCATCTTTCTCATTCTCAGAGGTACACCATCCATTCTATATGCTGTACCTTCAACCTCTACTCCTCCTATTGCAGAAGGTATAACTATATTCGCTATCTCTGTGGTGGAGTTCCAGTAGGGGTCTATTTGTATAAGAGGTATTTTCGCAAGATGGCGCACAGAAGATGCTGGGAAATGTGCTCCAGCATCAGCAGCTATTATCATAGCAGCATCAACTTCCTTTCTATATAGCAAGTCATTAGCTGCGGTCTCACCTGGATTATAGTATGGCATTCCTCTTGAAAAATCCACTGCAGTGGCGAATCCTGTTTCCCAGGTACACACCTGCCCAAAACCCGTGACATTGTAGTGCCCTCGCATAGGCATTATAATGAACTTCGTAAATGAATTCAACTCGGTAACAAAAGATATGGCGTTATCAATGTTCTTGTATCTTCCTCTGCTCTGGGTGAGTCCCATACCAAAGAAGAGCGCTCCAAACCTTGCTTTTTTCAAGGTATCAATAAGTTCAACAAGTTTTTCCTTGGCAACACCTCCAACTTTTTCTGGTACAACATCTTCATGCCCAGCAAGTATCGCCCTCAACGCTGAGATAACTAAATAATCACTGCCCTGCTCCACCTGTATATATTCATCAGCTATATTTGCAGTATGGGTCTTGCGAACATCCACAGCAATGATTTTTCTACCTCTTCTCCCTTTTTCAGAGAAGAATCCTCTGGCAAAGACAGAGTATCGTCCCATATGTCTTGGATGTGCCTGCGCAGGGTTACATCCCCAGAACACCACCACATCAGCACGATTCTTTATCTGCCCTAAGGTTGCTGAGGGTATACCCTTCTCATGAACCGCCAAGGAAGAAGGTCCATGACATACGGATGCGGTATTGTCTATAACCCCTCCTACCTCTTCAGCCAGAAGTATGCCTTTCTTGTGAACCTCACATAACGCTGATGCCCATCCATATAGCAACGGTCTCTTTGAGTTTGCGAGAATCTCAGCAGCTTTATCTATGGCTTCATCATACGAAATCTCTTTAAAGCCAGCGTTTTTGTTTTCTCTCATCATGGGTGCTTTTATCCTGTTATGCCCCATGATCTTTGCTGTGCCCAATTTGCATGCATGTTTCACCTCAACTATCCTGTTATTCTCAGTTACTATCGTGAGGTCATCGCATAAACAACCACAGAAAGGACAGATAGCATCGGTTATTTTCATGCTTTATACCTCGCCATAAGTTGCTTCATTGTGGGTATCTCCTCATTGGTAGCTTCAATCTCAGCCTCTATTCCTTTGAATCCAGGCATCCCACAACCACTGGTATCAGGATTAACCACAGCATTTGCCCATGGTCCCATAGGGATGAAAGCTATGTTATCTGGATTGTTGTTGTTTTCTTTCACTTTCACCACCACCTCACCGAACTCTGTTTTTACCTTAACCCTGCTACTACTGAGCTTTTTTATATTTTTTGCGTTCAACTCACAGCAGGCAGCTGCTTCCATATAGTTATGAGAGGTCTTGTTTTCAAGATTCGTTCCTTGTTCTATTGTTCTTCCTGTTATAAGGGTTACCCTTAACGCCATATGAATCGTTTTGTTTTATTACCTCAATGCTTAAAAAGTATGTGATTTTACTCGATTGATAATACATCTGACTCTCTATCCCAGAGGAGATTCCTAGTTGTACCCTAAGATGGGTATGCCACCACCGAGTTATCCCTTCTCTTTACGGGATA